>CAYSUA010000110.1:0-12679 GCA_964433795.1 uncultured Desulfobacteraceae bacterium
ATCTCACATTATGAAGGTCAGGATCATCGCCAATCTCGAAGATCGGATTCCATTGGCGATTCAGGCCCATAAACTCCAAGGCAAGGTTGAGGCTCAGGATCGGATCTATAAGGAAGATGAAGAACTCAAACGCTGGGGAAAATCGGTTCTGGGGTTTGATATTGCGGATTCCAGTCACTATGACCTGGTGATCAACGTGGGGCAAATGGGAGCAGAGGATACGGCAGATGCACTGGAGACCATCGTCAATACAGCCCAGCACAAAAAGTTTCAACCCATGACCTACTCCCTCAACTGCATGAAAGATATTGCTCTGTCTCTTCAGGTGAAAGCGTCGTTCATTGACCAGGACCCGAAAATGGAGGTCAAATCGGAAAGAGGTACGGTGTTCTTATTTTCCAGAACGTTTAAAAGAAAAAAGCAGGATCAGATTTTGACATTCAAGAGTGAAGCCATGAAAGTGGATGGTGTCAAACATATGGAGATATACAGCAATAAAGAGATTTATGACAACAAGGCACGGGGCTATTAGAAAAATTGAAATGTTAGGAGAAGCATAAATGCAGGATAAATTAGAGATTCTTTTGGTGGATGACGAGAAGATTGTCGGCAACCGGCTCAAGCCCGCGCTGACCAAAATCGGCTGCAGCGTGGAGGTGTTTGAAGATCCCAAGAAAGCGCTCAGTCGTATTCGTGAAAAAGCGTTTGATGTTATCGTTACCGACATTATGATGGAAGATGTGAACGGTATTCAAATCCTTGAGGAAGCCCGGAAACAGTCTGACCGGACCAAAGTGATCATCATTTCAGGATACGCAACCGTATCGCTGGCTCGGGAAGCCATGGACAAGGGCGCATTTGATATTATTGAAAAGCCGTTCAGCCCGGGCGATCTTCGTTCCGTGATCGCGGTCGCTGCCAAAGCTCTGGGTTTCGAAGGTGAACTCAATACAGAAAATAACCAGACCGAATGATGAACCAAAAACTTAACCGATACGTCCCGATAAACCATGAATTCAGAAACGATTAGCATGATGGAAAGAATGGAAGCGGACAATTCCTTTTCCGACTCGGATCATCTCGACAAGGAAACAAGAAAGATCAACACCGAAAGTGCGAATCAGAAGCTGGTCCATCGTCCCCGGTTGAGTTTTGGTCTGCTGATCAAGCTGGGATCGCTTCCAATGTATCTCATATTCATTCTGGTGGTGATCGGTATGGTGGTTTATGTGGGCCAGATCCTCTGGAAATCGGTTGCCCTGTTGATCGCTCTCTTCCTCCTGCATGCATATTACTGTTATTTCCTTCGGAAACGTCTGAAGCGTCGGATCGGCCATGTTATTGAATGCGTCCATCGGATCGCAAAGGGAGATTTCTCCCCGGTTTTTCCCAGCGATAAATATCGAGATGAATTTACCGACGTGGATATTGCCGTAAACGCCATGCTGGATGATTTGAATGCCTATCATACCGCAATGGAGGAATCTCATCAGTTGACCGCCATCGGAACGTTAACCGCCGGTGTGGCCCATGAAATCAATAATCCACTAAACAATATCATGCTCACCGCTCATACCCTTCTCGAGGATTACAAAGACCTTTCCCAAAAAGACCAGGAAGACATGCTCACCGACATTATCCAGGAAACCGAACGGGCCCAGGGTATCGTTCGCAATCTCCAGGATTTTGCCCGGGAAAGCGAATGTGTCTCCGAGCCTTTGAATCTTGGGGAACTGATAGAAGAGACCGTTAAGTTGACCGCCAACCAGGCTAAGGTTGTCGGAGCTAAGCTCGAAACCGACATTCAACCCCACATTCCGTTTATCCGGGGGGATCGTCAGCAGTGGAAACAGGTGTTCCTGAACCTGGTTCTCAATGCCCTGGATGAGGTCGAAAAGGACGGCAGGATCAAAATCAGCGTGGAAAAAACCCAACCACCGGGGTTTTTGGCCGTTTATGTGGAGGATAATGGGGGCGGCATTCCAGCCCATGTTCTGCCCTATATATTCGATCCCTTTTTTACCACCAAGTCACCCGGAAAGGGAACCGGCCTGGGACTATCCGTATCCAAAGGGATTGTTACACAGCATGGCGGCCGGATCGATGTGTCCAGTCAAAAGGGATCCTATACCCGGTTTACGGTTATCATTCCGGCAACCGATATCGCTCCAAATGAGTGTACGATCTCTAACCGTTTCTAACAGACGGGAAATCCATCATGTCCATTATTACCATATCGAGAGGGTCATACAGCCGAGGCAAAGAAGTGGCCGAATTGCTGGCCGAGAACATGGGGTATGCCTGTATATCCCGAGAAATTCTGCTATCCGCATCAGAGCAATTCAATATTCCGGAGATGCGGTTGGTTCGTACGCTACATGATGCCCCATCGGTTTTTGATCGGTTTGCCCACGGAAAAGAACGGTATGTCGCCTACATTCGGGCCGCAATCCTCAAGATGGCCCAGAAAGGGAATGCCGTGTATCACGGATTGGCCGGCCATTTTTTCCTTCAAGGCATCCCCCACGCACTTAAAGTTCGGATCATCGCCGACATCGAGGACCGGGTTAAGGAAGAAATGAGAAGAATGAATATCCCTGAGGATGATGCCCGCTACACGCTTATCAAAGATGATGACGAAAGGCGAAGATGGGGGCTCTATTTATACGGTATCGATACCCACGACCCGCATCTGTATGATTTACTGATCCACACCCGCAACCTTTCAGTGGAAGATGCGGTTGAAATCATTCTTCATGCGGTGAAACAGAAGACGTTTCTGGTGACCCCTGAATCTCAGCAAATTCTGGACAACCTGGCGCTTGCAGCCCAAATCGAGGCGATCCTCATCAAAGAATTCCCTTTTACGGAAGCCGTCGCCGATAACGGCAAGGTTCATGTTACTGTAAAAGCCCCCCTGAGCATTCGACGGAAACTCACGCCAAAAATAAAAAATACCGTTAAACGACTGAAAGGGGTGAATCGGGTTGAGGTCCGTATCATTCCAATTCGCTGAACCATACCATCATTGAACCGAAAAATCCGGATAAGCCCGGGCATCAACACGCTAACCCTTACTTTCGCCTAATCGGGGGAAATTACCGTTAACCATAAAAATTTATTGATTCTGAATTTTCATGACAGTATTATCAATTCCTTTATCCTTTAAACGCCTGAGTGGAAGTTATCATATATGACTCCATCTGTTCAGGGGAATGTCATGGAAGAGATGAAGATTCTTTTCGTGGACGACGAAGTGGAGTTTGTCAAAACGCTCACCGAACGTATTCGAATGCGCGGACTGGATGCACATTTTGCAGTAGACGGCGAATCGGCACTGGCCATGATTGAAAAGAAATCGCCGCACGTGATGGTTTTGGACCTTAAGATGCCAGGAATGGACGGTAAGGCGATACTTCGGCAGGTCAAAGTGAATCATTCTGATATTCAAGTACTTATTCTGACCGGTCATGGATCGGAGAAGGACGCAGAGGAGACGCTGCGTATGGGTGCATTCGATTACCTGCAAAAACCGGTGGATATCGATACCCTAATCGCACATATCAATAAAGCGTATCAGAATCGGACTGAAAACGATTGTTAATAGGGTTAGTGACCCATACAGATCGGGATGCACAATAGAATCGAAACATCGAGACCATTCATGGATACTTCCCGAAAAATTAGAGTGCTCTTGGTGGATGATGAAAAGGATTTTGTAGACATCTTATCCAAGCGTATAGAGGTTCGGGATTTTGACGTCACCTGTGTTTATAACGGTGATGATGCCTTAGCGTTGATTGAAGCGGAAGCGTTTGATGTGGTGCTGCTGGATGTTCTGATGCCGGGTCAAAGCGGATTGGATACGCTTAAGGCAATCAAAGCACTTAACCCCCTGATACCCATTATCATGCTGACCGGTCATGCGCGGGTAGATACGGCCATCGAAGGCATGGAGCTCGGCGCTTATGATTACCTGATTAAGCCGACAGATATCGAAGCGTTGATCGAAAAAATCGAACTTGCCCATAGCCATAAAGCTGTACAAGCGGATAAGATGCGTCAGACAGCGATGCCTGAAAGACTTGAACGGCGGGGTATAAAAAAAATATTCGACGCTATCTCGGAACGATTCAAAAAGACCTGATCCGGACAAGCTCTCTAAAGGCGGACAAGCCGGTTGGAGCGGAAACGACTATTAAGGGCCTGAAGGTGAAGATTAAATCGGAGATCTTTAAAAGGTTGTAAGATTTCCAGCGACTGAGGGAGATGATATGGTGGATTTTACCGTCCTTCTTGTTGATCGGGAGCCTGAATACGCCGACATGATTGAGCGTCTGATGTCGGATAACGGGTTGGATATTCGCAGGGCCTGTGACGGGGAAAATATACTGGCAGAAATCCAAAAGAAGGAAATCGATGTGGTTCTGCTGGACCTGATGATCCCCGATACTGACGATATTGGGCTTTTAAAGCAAATCAAAACCATGGATCCGATGGTTGAAGTCATCCTTCTCGCAAATCAAGCCGATCTCAACATTGCGATCGAAGGGATGGAATCGGGAGCATTTGGCTTTCTGTTTAAATCGGTCGATATTGACGAACTCATTTATACAATTCAGGATGCGTGTAGGAAGAAAGCATTGCAAGAAGAAAAAATTAACAATCTACGGAATGTTATGGGCTGGAATGAATAGGGACAGTTGCAGTCCCTTTGATTAATAATGAAAAGGAGATGAGCATAAAATGAGTGGATTCCGACAGTTGAGTCAGTTTATGATGCTTGGGGCTCAAGCACACGCCAGATGGGAACTTGAGATGTCCAAAAATATCCTGGGAAATCGCAAACGATTGATTGTTCTCGGATTGCTGGCGCTGCCGGTGATTTTAGGCGGCATTGCCTTTGCCGATGAAATCGCCAATGCGTTGCCCGATCTGTTGGGGGGTAAAAAAGCCTACAGCCCTGCATTTTACAGCACCGGTATCTTTATCGTATCCATCCTCATCGGTGTGGGGGCCGGTCTCATTACCGGCTGCATCGGAGCCGGCGGGGGTTTTATCATTGCTCCGGCTTTAATGAGTGCCGGCATAAAAGGTATTTTGGCCGTGGGGACCGACCTCTTTCATATTTTCGCCAAGGCCATCATGGGTAGCGTGATCCACCGGAAATTGGGTAATGTATCGGTTGGACTTGCGCTGGTTTTCCTCATCGGCGCCATCCTCGGGGCCACCTTGGGCGGTGTGATCAATCGGGTGCTTTATGAAATCAACCCGGTATTGAGCGATGCGTTTATCTCTACCGTATATTCTCTCATGTTGGGGTTCCTAGGTTCCTATGCCATGCTTGACTTTCTCAGAGCCCGGAAGCAGGGCGGCGGCGATGCCCACGGCGGGAAGTCCGAAGGAGCGGAGATGGGGAATTTGCCCATGAAGATTCAGTCTGTCAAGGTTCCGCCCATGGTAAGATTCGATGCCGATCTGGTGCCCGGCGGTCGTGGTATCTCCTGGATATTTCTTGTAATCAGCGGTGCCCTGGTCGGTTTTGCAGCGGGGATTATGGGTGTGGGAGGCGGTTTCCTGACGTTTCCCATTTTTGTCTATGTTCTCGGCGTTTCATCGATGACCACCGTCGGTACGGACATCTTTCAGATCGTATTTACGGCCGGCTATGCCGCTATCAGCCAATATGCAATCTACGGTTTCATTTTCTATACCCTGGCCATGGGGATGCTTTTGGGTTCTCTGATCGGTATTCAGATCGGCGCAATGGTAACCAAAGTCGTGCCCGGTATTACCATCCGCGGGTTTTATGCCATGGCGGTCCTGGCCGGATTCGTCAACCGGATATTCGCCCTTCCAGCCAAGCTCGGGGAACTGGAGGTGATTCCCATTTCCAAAGGCGCCGGCGCCGTACTCGAAACCATCGGCATTTGGGCCTTTTTTGTGGTGATCGGTGGATTCTCGGTCTGGGTCATTGGAACTTTTTTAAAAAATATTCAGACCCTTAAGGGAGAGGAGGTGCCGGTATGATTGCGAACAAGAAGACGTTTTATCTCGGTTTCGGTCTGATGGTAGTGTTTACCGTTATTCTGGTCGTGTTGTTTATGCCGGTATTCGGCGGGAAAAACGCCCTTGATTATCTGGACTCCCTTTACAACTCCATATCAAAGGGGTCGGCATATTATATCCCCAAGGTCAAGACGGCGGTGGAATCGTTAAAAGGGGGTCCGATTTCCGTTGAGCTGAAAATGGGCAGTGAAGATGAGGCCAAACAAACCGCGCTGCTCTTTGAGAAAGGTGGCGCTTCCGTGACCCTTTCCGGCGCAAACCTGAAGGCGGCGGGAGATCTGGGTCGAATCCTTGAAAACAGCCTCTCGGATGCAGATGATATATATCATAACAACGGCAAGAAAGTGGCCGACAAATATGGCCTGCATGAAAAACAGGTCCTCTATAACTGGTGGCAAGCGTTTAAATCCATGGGTTTGGTATTGAAGAAACAGAAGAAGTTTGAGGCCGCCAAAGTGGTGGATTTGACCCAAAAGAAAGCGGTGGAAACGGCTTATAATTATTACGGTGTCGAACCTCAAAAGATTTCCGATCGTTTCGGGCTGGTCACATTTTCTCTTATCTTTTACGTTATTTATACCCTTTGGTACGGGTTTGCCATCCTTTACATGTTTGAGGGGTGGGGACTCAGACTCGAACATTAATTTTCCCCAGCTCTTTCGAAAACCATGCTGGAACGTTTGAAAAAGATTATTTTCGGTGGAAGGCGCAGTCGATCTTCGGAAGTGGAAGAGCTCCGGATCGAATTCAAAGCCCGATATCACAATTTCAAACTGCTCCTCAATGCAAATAATCGGGCTCTGGAGACGATGGCAACCATTGAAAAGGCACTCCGTGGATGGACGCCTTTCGGCATGCCGTTTATCAAGGCAAATGCCACGTCGGTATCGGTTGAAGTCTATCGAATGATACGAATTCTGGAAGAGTTGAATCCGGGCAAATATCAGGCGCTCTTTAATTCCTTTCACAAGACCGAACAAGAGATTGCTCAACTCCTGAAAGAGAAAGAACCCCCTTCCGACCAGCGATTTGTCATATCTTTCAATGACATACAAAACGATATTACCCCTCTGGTGGGTAATAAGATGGCAACCCTTGTGGAACTCCGCAATCGTCTTCATCTTCCCGCACCGGATGGATTTGCCATCACGGCGACGGCATACTACCGGTTTTTCCAGCATAATGATCTCCAGGTGGAGATCGACCGGCGTTTTCAGTCTGCGGATATAAACGATGTGCAAGGGCTTTTTCGCCAGTGCCAGGAGATTCAGCAGCTGATTATGGATGCCGCAGTCCCGGATGAAGTGGCGGAAGCCATCCGAGCAGCGTATCATCAGCTCGAATCTTCCACTCAGAAAGATATCCGCGTTGCGTTGCGAAGCAGCGCTTCAGAGGAGGACGTGGCCGGCCGATCGTTTGCCGGGCAGTACCATTCGGAACTCAACGTTCAACCGGGCGATCTGCTTGAGGCATACAAATCGGTGGTTGCCAGCAAATACGGGCTTTCAGCCGTGACGTACCGTCTCTACAGAGGACTTAAGGATGAAGACATCGCCATGTGTGTGGGGTGCACCATCATGGTGGATGCATTGGCAGGGGGGGTAATATACACGCAAGACCCGGTCAATCCGGATAATGACGTCATCTGTATTAATGCTGTATTGGGACTTCCTAAATCTGCGGTTGACGGGAGTGTGCCGTGTGATCTCTTCAATCTAACAAAGGATAAACCACCACGGATTGTCCATAAGGATATTAAACTAAAAAATAATAAACTCGTTTGTTATGAAGCAGAAGGCGTTTGCAGCATTGAAGTCATGGGCGAGACGAAACGATCGCCGTCCATCACCGATGAGCAGGTTCTTCAATTGGGTGCTTTGGCGCTTAAACTGGATCGATTTTACAAACATCCTCAGGATGTGGAGTGGGCAATCGGGCCGGACGGCACCGTTTGTGTTCTTCAGTGCCGATCCATGCAGGCGCCTGATATGGAAGAGAAAGGTGAGAGCCGGTCCATTAAGGTTCCCATTAAAGCAGAAGATGTTCTGGCAAAAGGGGGCGTTACAGCGAGCAGTGGCGTGGCCTCCGGACCGGTTTTCAGGGCGGAGACAAGGAGCGATATCCCTGTATTTCCAGAGGGCGCCATACTGGTGACTCACCAGGCTTTGCCGCAGTGGGCGCCTCTTTTGAACCAGGCGGCCGGTGTCGTTACCGAACAGGGAGGATTCGCCGGGCATCTTGCCACTGTAGCACGAGAATACGGTGTGCCGGCCTTATTCGGTACCGAATCCGTGATGGATGTCGTCGGCCCGGGCGACCTGATTACGATGGATGCCGACGCAGC
Source organism: uncultured Desulfobacteraceae bacterium (assembly GCA_964433795.1). GTDB lineage: Bacteria > Desulfobacterota > Desulfobacteria > Desulfobacterales > SURF-15 > DUZK01. Next base: position 8,414 of record CAYSUA010000110.1, read on the forward strand.
GTTGGTTTATAAAGGCGATCCGGTACAACCGGGGAAAAGAATTGAGAGCCGGAAAAACCTGATGGCAGGAAGCCCGGTGTTCCAGACTTTGGAGCATGTCAGCCGGCACATTGTTCCTCTCAATCTGCTCGATCCGGATTCACCGCAATTTCAGCCGACCCATTGCCGCACGCTGCACGATATTACCCGTTTTATTCATGAAAAATCGGTTCACGAGATGTTTAATTTCGGAAAAACACATAATTTTTCCGAGCGATCGAGCAAGCAACTCGTGTATGAAGTGCCGATGCAATGGTGGGTGTTAAACCTTGATGACGGATTCAAGGAGGAAGTGGACGGACCGTATGTTCAACTCGATAATATCGCTTCCATACCCATGTTGGCCCTTTGGGAAGGTATTGCCGCGATTCCCTGGGAAGGACCGCCGCCTATCGACGGCAAGGGATTCATGTCGGTCATGTTTCAGGCCACCACAAACACGGCGCTGACCACAGGCGTGCGATCCCGATATGCGGAGCGTAATTACTTTATGATATCGAACAATTTTTGTAATATGATGTCGCGTCTCGGATTTCATTTTTCCGTGGTTGAAAGCATGGTATCGGAACGTTCAAGGGAGAATTATATCAGTTTTCAATTTAAAGGCGGTGCCGCCGATTTTGACCGAAGGCTCAAAAGGGTTATATTTGTCAAAGATATTCTTGAAACGTACGATTTCCATGTTGATATTAAGGAAGACACCCTGATTGCCCGGATAGAAGATTATGATATGGATTTTATGAAGACGCATTTGAATATTCTCGGCTATTTGACCATTCATACCCGGCAACTGGATATGATCATGTCCAAACCGGCATCGGTGGATTATTATCGTTCAAAAATCCACAAAGATATTAAATCCCTGATCCACCCAGAACCTGCTTCCGGTCGGGATTAGACAGCGCCCTGTATGAAAGGCGGGACATGCTAAACAACTAAACTCTGGAATGCGCCCGATAGCGAACCGAATAACAAGACTCCTCCTCCTATCGCTTACTTTTTCTCTTCCTTCTCCTGCTGCGAGACTCTGCTCGGAAAGCGAACCAGCCCCCTGATATTTTGCTCGTGTGTAACCTTTTGCTCAAAAGCCGCTCCCAGTTTCAAGAGCAGGTCTTCCAGTTTGATCGGCTTTAACAAATAATCAAAGGCCCCGAGCTTCATCCCCTCAATGCTCGTTTCAACGGAGCCGTGGCCGGTCAGTAAAAGAACCTCCGCCAGGGGCTGTTTGCGTTTAATCTCTCTTAAGGTTTCAATCCCGTCCATACCCCCCGGCATTTTAATATCAAGTATGATAACATCAAAGAGCCTTTCTTCCAGGGTTTCAAGGGCTTTTTCACCGCTGGTAACACCGGTGGTGTCGATGTTGCGCTTTTGCAGGCGTTTGACTAGGGTTTCCACGAAATCGACTTCGTCGTCAACAATCAAAATGCTGAAATAATCCATAAATTCCCCTATAATCGTTTCATCTTATTTCTTCTCCGGAATTACGATCGAAAACTCAGCGGTGAACGTTGCGCTCAGGGGCAGGGCTGATGCATTGCCCATAGCCGCATAACTGAACAAAACTTAGGACTGTTGAGTTTATAAGAAATGATCAGTTTAAGTTGTTGAATCTATGAGCTTCCGGTAACCGTCGGCGCGGTGATGATTTTACCGATGTCTTTTTTAATTTTTGACCGGTAATAGCTGACTTTGTCGCTGTTTGTCATAATCATATCAATCTGACGGGTGTGAAGGGTGAGATAGCCAAGGACTTTAATTCGTTCCAGCATATAGGCTTTTTCATGCCCTTCCACCCAGGAAATCAGGTTGTCTTTCTTTGTTTCAACCCGGAACCCGTATTCTTCGAGTATCATTTTAATAAAATTGACCCGTATGAAGCGTCGGTTGGAATCCGCGGCGCCTCCCTTAAACTGGAAGCTAATAAAATTTTCGGCTCTTTGATCACTGACCAGGGCCTCCAGGGTTGTAAAATGATAGCCTATCCGGGAGCTTAGGTTGCAGTAATTCTTAGAAATCATGAAGTAGTTGCGATCTGCGTACTTCGGACGCACACCCGGGGTCATTGCCGTACTATTGGTTGACTGGAACATGACCGACATAAATCCTTTTCCGTCCAGGGGAGGCGGGCCGTCCCAGGGTATGGCGACAAATCCCTCCCAAAAAGCCAGCATGGGTATGGAGGCGATATTTTCCAGCTTGACAAATTTTCCCCTGACCTCTTCTACAAAACCGTCATCTAAATTTAAAATCCACCACTTCATGGGGACATGATAATGGAGCTGCTTGCTTGATCGTTCCGCAAAGTTGCGGTCCTCTCCGAAACGAAACATCTCATAGACTGATTTTTCATGGATAAATCGCGTAATATCATGAAACGTCATGCAGTTTTCAGGTGCGAACCCGGGGTCATCAGGCTCCAAAAGATTTAGCGGTATAATGTGGCGGCTCACCGCTTTGAGTGTCTCGTGGACGGGACTTCCTATCATCAATCTGTTTCTTGGCTTCGATTTGTTCAGCAGATATTCCACACAGCCTTTATGGATCGATCGGCCTGTGGCATCTAGGGTGACCTGATCGTCGTTATTCAGTTTGTCCAATACACCGGAAATACCGAAAAGAGCCGGCAATTCGAATTCTCTGGCAACGTTGGCAAGGTGCCCGGCGAAACTGCCGTGTTCGGAAATTACGCCGGATGCGCGGCTTAAAAGGGAAGCCAATCGGGGATGGGCCTCCCGGGCAAGAAGAATTGCACCTTCCGGAAATTCAAGCATATCCAGACCGCTGTCTACAGTGCGTACCACACCGAAAGCAGTACCCGGGCTGGCGGTAAACCCCCCTTTCAGAATGACCGTTTCTTTTTGTTTTGCTTTAAATCCTTCGGATAAATCCTGGTTCAGTGATTCCATTTGAAGCAGAGGCCGAGACTGCAGGATATGAATTTCCCCTTTTTTACTAATTGCCCACTCGATATCTTGCGGTGCACCGTAGTGGTCTTCGATTCTAATCGCCATTTGAGCCAGGGCGATAGCCTGTTGTTCAGTAATGGAGGGTTGATTTCGGACATCATCCTCTGTCAGGTCGACCCGGCATACCCCCTCAAGCGAATCACAGACAAATTTTTTGTTCTTCTCTTTAATTTCCTGATAAATGGGTTTTAATGGCTGTTCTCTGGACACAACGAAAAGATCACTGTCTACAGAACCATCAACAACTGCTTTGGGTAGGCCCCATGTGGCGTTGATAAAAGCGGAATCATCATGAATATCAATCGGGCTGCGTGAATAAATGACGCCGCCGGACACGGCGTTTACCATCACCTGACAACCGACGCACATGGCAATATCTTCATCTTTAATTCCTTTGTTGAGTCTGTATGTAATCGCCTGAAGGCTGTATTTGCTGGAGACAATCTGTTTGTAGGAATCGAAGACCTGATCGGCACTGACATTCAATTCCGACAAATGCAAACCGGCAAATGTACTGCCTTCTTCATCTTCTCCGAGGGCACTGCTCCGCATGGCGACCGTAACCCCGGATCCGGCCTCCGCTTCCATTTTTCGCCAGGCATCCGAAATAGCATCTTCGATTTCCCGGGGAATCTCGGATTCAACAATGAGTTGATGAAGACGGGCTTGTAGCTCGTAGAGATTTTCAATGTCATCCAGGTCAGCCAATTGCATTTGCCGGGCAATTTCAACGCTTAAGTTATTGTGATCGACGAACTGCTCATAGGCCGAGGAGGTAATGACAAATCCGGACGGCACGTTTAGTCCGATATTATTTTTGATTTCACCAAGATTCGCCATCTTGCCGCCCACCAGATCGGCCAGATCTTTGTCAATGTTGCCGAGAGGAATAACTATCGGTGCATCCCAAATCGTCCTTTTCTCATTCAGGATCCGATTGATCTTATTTTCGATATCATCGTGCCTCCGGGTCAATTCGTTATATTTCCCCGGTGCAAGCAGTTGTAATTTCATCACCATCTGAAAAACATTCGCCGAAACCATGGTTGCACTGGACCTTACAAACGACATGCCGAACGGACGCTCGCCTTTGAGTGTCCTTTCGATGTCGGCCATAATTTCGAGGGCTTTATTGTTGGCGCTGATGAGCTGTTTGAAGTAAGCGTACCGTTCCTTAAAATCCAGGCGCAGTTTTTCCATTTCTTCAAGATTAACGGAGCCCCAGCCCGAAAATTTTTTTTTGATGATGCTGCAAAAT
>CAYSUA010000111.1:0-8038 GCA_964433795.1 uncultured Desulfobacteraceae bacterium
TAAATCAGTTAAGTTTTCTCCTTTTACGGTTGGGAAACCCGGATAGAACCAAAAAAAGGCAGTAAAGCGTTAAAACTCCTGAAACCCTTCGAGTCCAGGACTCCGCTTCCCAAGGAGGAGGGGTTGATGCTCACTTCCGCATATGAACTATTGGGGCAGTTGGACGCCGTGGCAGCAATATACAAACGGCTTGCAAAAGAGAATTCGGATGATGCAGATCTTCTGGCGGATCTTGGAAATCGGGCGCTTTGGATTCAGAAAACACACATGGCTCTCGAATTCTACAAGTCGGTCTTAAGAAAAGATCCAAAACAGCTGCAAGCGCTTAAAGGAAGTGCGCAGATCTACGCATGGAACAACGATCCCGAAAAGGCCATCGAGCAGTTTGAAGACTACAACCGTTTAAACCCGGATGATTACGAAGTTCGATATCAACTGGGGGAACTCTATTTTACAAACGGTCGTGAAGGGGATGCCTTCAGGCAGTACCGAAAGGCGCTTGCGCTTATGAGACAGACAAAAGATTTAAATGCTTCCAAATAGCCATCGATAACCGATCTACTCCTCTCCATAGCTTTGTCGCAACGCCTTTAGAAATACGTGATATTCCAACCCCCCGACCTTTGAATTCACCATGAAAAAAGAAACCAAAGCGCATATGGCAGAAGCAAACAAGAAGCCGCACCCATAATATCTTGCCCCAAATTTAATGGTAATCAGACTTCCGAAAAAGTTGAGCAAAAAGAATAAAATGTTTAATCGGAGCAACATGTCATACTCATCGAGATATTGGATGAGCAGGAAGTAAAAAAAGTAGAGGGAGAAGAATATGGTCCCCACAAGCAGATAGTGGAAAATAAAAGGATTGCTCCAGGGAATCGGTATGACTTGAATATAAACCAGAAAGAGAACAAATACCGATAGACCGCCATAGAATAAAAGGATGGAGGATGAAACCTGCCCGATGCCATCCACCAGCCGGTATTTCTCAAAGGCGATGTCCCGAAAGGGAAAATTATTTGCCAATTTTGAGATAAACGCCGTGTAAGGATCGGTGATCTTTCGCTTGACGCCCCGGTAGACCAGAACCGAACCGATCATCATTATGGAAAGCGCCACAAAAAAAGGGAAATCGTATTGAGGGCAATAATGAAACAGCGGATCATAGGCGATTCCGGTGCGGCCAGAAAACCAGAACATGACCTTATCCATCCAGAAGCCAAGATAAAAAAAGAAAATCGAAAGACCGATTTTAATGGCACCCGGTCTTTTCAAAAAATTCCATTCCACCCTTATCTTTGATCTCAGATAGAGTTTAATGCTGTATGCATACCCACCGGCCACCGGAACCGAAATGCCAAAAGAAAATATCAACAATAACGCCATGGCATCGCTGGATTTGGTGAAGTAGTAAAGAAGCAGCATACCGGCCATACCTGCTGAAAACAGAACCAGAAGGATCCTTTCTTTCTGGATGGAACTCAAAAAACTGCTGATGCACCAAAACATGGATAAAAGTGTCGACAGGCTGACAAACCCGATCTTCTGATTCATGGGAATTTTGGCGAAAAAAAATACGATGGAAAACGATATAAGAAATACGACGGCCACCACACCTATGGTCAGCGTGATCAAGCCGTTGATGATGGGTTGATAATTAACCCGATATACCTCATCTGCAATATACCGATTGAGCATGGTGTGAAACGGAGAAGATACAACCAGAGAAATTGCCGACGCATAGGTGATCATGAGATAAAACAGAACAGGCGCCTTATCGGTGATCAGTTGGACGGAAAGACCCATAACCGCCAAACACAATAGTGTTAAAAACCACGGCCCCACCGCTTCAAACGCCTCAATTCCTTCTCTCAGAACGGACCGGCTAAGCGGCGGACGGTACAGATGTTTCTCCAGAAGAAACGTAATTCCTGCCATTTAGGGTCTCCTCATATATCTTTTTATATTCATCAATAATAAGTTGCTCTCTGTAGAATTGTTCAATGCGCTGCATGCCGTTTTGGGCATATGCATTTGCCGTCTGGGGATCTTTTAATATGCGAATGGAGGCATCGGCGATACCTTCCGCATCCATGATCCTAGACACGGCCCCGGCCTTCCCGATGCCGTCATCGATACCGTTAATCAATTCCACACATGCGCCTACAGCGGTAGCAACCACCGGTATACCGCTGGCCATGGCCTCCATCACCACCAACGGCATCCCCTCTTTTATACTGGTCAGAAGCAACAGGTCCATCTTCGAGTAGTAATCGATGACGTCGGCCCTTCCGGTAAACGTAATCGTGCGATTCAGATCCAGCATATCGATCAGTTGCCGGCATTCGGTATAGTAGTCCGGCTGTTCGTCATAGGGGCCGATCACCAATCCCTGAACATCCGGATACCCTTTCTGTATGATAGCCATGGCATGAATATAGGTCTTGACATCTTTGACCGAATCGACTCTTCCCACTAGCCCCACTGTCCTTGGGTTGTTTATGCAGCGGGGATTTCTGGCCGCTTTGAACCGCTCGATGTCGATTCCGTTCGCCACCACTTGTACCTTGTCCGACTGGGCACCGTACTCGATCTGAAGATCGATGTTTCTTGGAGAAACCGTAATGACCTGATCACAAACATGGTATTGCCAGCGACAAATGGCGGAGAACATATCAATCCACATATCCTTTAAATACGGATTGTCCAGCCAGTCCGACTTTAACAATTCCATCTCTCTTTCCTGCAGGTACACCCCGTGTTCCGTAATTATGGAATGACCACCATACAGAGCGGCTCTCAAACAAGCAACCAATCCACCATAGCCGGTTTGCGGGGCATGATAAATAGCGGCCTTAGGCAGTTTGGATATGAAGCTCATTACTCGGAATAGAATGAGATGGATATTTTGAAAGTTATAAAAGTATTTTACAAAGCCGGCATCCCCCCTGAAGTCATCGTAAATTTGAGTCAACAGGGTAAAGGCCCCTTCATCCATCATAAAGTTCTTGAATATCCGTGGGGAGTGCTTATCGATCAATTCACGAAGAAGGCCAAGACTCTCTTCTGATAGGATCCCCTTTTTCCATTCCTGCATCAGTTGATAGAGTCGTTTTGAAAGACGACGCCATTTTCGATTTGACAGGTTTAACGGCTTCGCCCCTTTAATCTCTGAGTAGTCGAAAAGAACAAATTCCTGATAGGACACGATGTTTTCCGGAAAAGGGTATTTTCTTTCAGACGCTTCTCTATGCTCTGCAATCAGCGCAACCACGGAAAACGAATAATCCTCCATGTTCTGTATCAACCACTGGATCCACGAGGATACGCCGCCGGTAATATATGGATAACAGCCCTCTACAACCAGGCAGATGTCAGCACTTTTCTCCAAGCCTTTGCCGCCTCCTTCACTTTTTCCGGGATAAAAACGCCACCGCCGGATTCGATTAACAGATAGAGATTGTCAAACAGTATCTCATCAGATTTCCTTACAGAAAATTCAAACTCATAGGTCACCCATCTTGGGAAAAAATAGTCTCCACTCTCCCGTACGCGGTTATAGATGTCATGGGCCTCATCCACCCGATCCGCCTCTAGAAGATATTTCACGGAAAGCAGTGCGTCATCTTCATTCCCGTTACTGATCTCCAGGCACTTCAGAGCGTTTTCACAGGATTTATTCAGATAGGTCTGTTTCATTAGCGGTTCGCAGAGATCAAGATAGCAGAGCTCGTGATAAAGATTGGAAAGGGTGTGAAGATTTTCATGCGTCTTCTCTTCAAGGACCTCCAACTGAGCAATCTCAGACAATATGGCGTCTGTTTTCTTTTTTAATATATCGATAGCAACGAGAACAATGTTTTGGTACGTGCTGAGTCGAATGATGTAGCGCAATATACTCGATTTGGTGGCCGTCCAATCCATTTCATCGATCACCGATAGCATGCGGAGGGCGACATCCCTTGGGAGTTGTCTAATCAGCAACGCTTCCGTTAAAGGGATAGTGCGACCTTCCAGCCTCTGTTGAACGCCGATCAATACATCCCGATTCACTTTCTGGTACGATTCGGTTCGTACCGGATATAGCGGAAAAAATCGGAGAAAAATTGCGATAAAAAGTGTTACTGCAGGACCGATCAGCGGTACGATGGCGATAACGTTGAAAAAAAGGATAAACCCCTTGGTGAAAACCTGTTTTCTCAGTTGTGGATCGCTACCGATCAGAATGCCGAAAATCATATACGTCAATGCGATGGTCAGTCCATGGGAAGTTAGAAACGCCATAAACTGAACCCAGTTCGATATACCCCGAATGAGAAACACGGCGGTGGCGATTTCACTGATTCCCCAGTACCAGTATAATTTGTTCTCCAGCATTGATTTATTTCTTTGATAGCTGTTGCACTTCCATCTCCGGAAGTGCATTGTTTAATCGTTTCACAACAAACGGTATATTCTGTTTGGTAATCATTGTCAGCAATATCACCAGCGTATCTTCTGAAACCATGAAGAATTCATCATGTATTCTGAGCATGGAAGACAGCCGCTTGCAGTTTTCTTCGACTAAATCTCCCTTAATCTGTATGCAAGCATAGGGCAATCCGAATTTCTTATGGTTGGCTATACTTCTGCTGAGAAACGCTTTATAATGTTCTGGTCGATATATGATAACAGAAGAAAATACACTGAGCGGCATAAATTCCTCTCGATGGAAATGACTCTCCAAAACGTTTTTAATCCAAAAGGCTGAAGCCTTCAACAGGTTGATAAGAGTTTCGTTCAGGTTAATAAAACGAATTTCTTCGATAAGAATAATGTAGAGCAAATTGCCGGATGTGGACATCAACGGCACCGCCATAACAAATCGATTGTTGAAACGGGTCGGGATCACCACTTCCCTTTCGGCTTTTGCCACCCGCATAATTTCAGGCGTCTTTTTCGATTTCCATTTAAGCACATCCGGCAAGGTGGTCGCCCCAAAGCTTGCCACTCGGGCAAACCGGTTGCCTTTCTTGAGTTCATAGACGACGGATTTTTCAACATGACAATGGGTATAAAGTATAAACAGGATTTCGCTGAAAAGGGTCTCTCTGTCATCGATATATTCCAGCCTTCGAAGCGTCTGATACATAATCCGCGGGGAATCTATATCCGTCAGGACTTCACGGAATGCATCCTGCAATGCTTTGTCTTTTTCGGATAACTCTACGGTCAAACGATCCAGGCGCTGGTTGACGATCTGGCTGCCGAGTTCGGTTCCCGCCATTTTTTTATCCATGCCCGTCTTTACAAATCCGGTGATGAATAAGCCGGCCATTAAAAAGCTCACCTCAAGATAGTGGGTGGTTAACAGCGTAAGAATATCCTGTTCAAGAACCAGAGATATTAAAACGACTGAAAGAAGGACAGAGGCTCCGGCACCCCTTACGCCATAGTAGAGGCAAAATATCAGGCAGGAAAAAGCGATCAATAAAAAGAATAATTCAGGGTAAATCCACTTTTGAATGTAGACGAATCCCAAGCCTACGTATATAGCCGCAAGTTCGGCAATAAATAAAATATAGCGAGAAGCGGAATCCCTCATAACGCGGTTCAAGTTAAATATGACGCAGACCCGCCTGCCATTCCTAAAGATATAAGATGGCGGGCAGGTTTACGCAGATAATATTGTTACTCAAGTTTCGCACCCATAGGATACTGGAATACCACATCAAATAGGTGTCATGCCGGCTAAAACGCATTGATTGCATCTTCTTTGGTGGGTTTGATATCAAAAATACGTTCAAGACGCATGAGCTTGAACAGGTCTTGGACCCGATCCTGCAGACCGCAAATCTTGAGTTCCCCTCTTTTACCCTTGACCTTCTTCATGCATGACAGAATTGCACCACACCCGGAACTGTCCACAAATCCGAGCTTCGCCATATCGAAAATCACCTTTGAGTTGGTTTCCAATAGAGAAGAAATGTCACGTTTAAATTCCTGGCTGTTGCTGGCATCAAGGTTTTTTCCCGGCAATTCAATCAACACGATATCGCCGACCTGTTCCGTATGAAAATCCATTTCAGAAACCTCCGGTATGGGTTAGTTACGATTCTTGATCAAACACACACTCTTTCTTCCGTTCTCATCCGTTGAATATGTCACTTCATCCATATAGCTATCAATAATATATAATCCATAGCCCGATTCCTGCTCACCGTCAAAGGGAGGATGCGGTACGGTCTCCCGTTCGAAATCTTCTCCCCAATGATGGAGATAGTAAACGAATTTGCCCTTGAAAACCTGAGATTCAATCTTGATCCGCCCATCCTTCCGAAGTTGATAGGCATGTTTGATAATATTTGCGGCAGCTTCGTTTAATACCAGTTCCATTTGCCAAACAGACTCCTCATCTATATCGGTTATTTTTGCCTCCAGATAGGTTCTCTGGACCATACTCCGGATCTCTTCCAAATTGGCCATATCACTGGAGACCTCCATTTCAAGGTGAGCAAGGGAGACGAGGGAATCCTCTCCTTCGATAATAATTGCAGCACAAGTCAGATCGTCAGAAAAAGATTCTGATGAAGAAAAACGGATCACTGCATCTCTTACAGCACCGATCAAGTCTCCAGGACCCAAATGAGCATTGGTTCGAACGCATTCCATGAGGCGCTCCAAGCCGAAAAAATCATCAGACCCACGCCTTGCTTCAGTGATGCCGTCTGAATAGAAGAAAAACAGGTCACCCGGTTGGAATTGCACCTCAATCTGCCGGTAGGTCTCTCCTTCGTCACAACCAAACGGCAGGTTAAAACCTTCCAGCAGATTGAGCGTTCCGGTTTCAGGACGAAAATGGATGGTTTTGGTGTGACCGCAATCGACGAAAAAAAGCTTCTCAAGATCCAGATCGAATCGTGAATAACAAAGGGTCATAAAGACTTCCAGATCGATAAATTCTTTAACCCGCGCTTGATGTACATGTTGCACAATAACTTCGGGCTCTGGAAGTTGATCAGAGGTTGAAATAAGGTGGTTTAACGATCGCAAAAACTGGGTTTTCGCTCCCGCACCGAGAAGGGCAGCCGGGACTCCTTTCCCCATAACATCACCGATAATAAAATCTGTGATACGGTCCGTGTGCTTAAAAAAGTCATAAAAATCACCGTCAATCCGCTGGGAAGGAACCGTTAGGGCTGAAATGGCCAATCCTTGAACATCATGCGGTGGTGCACTTAACAGAAGGGTTTCCTGGATTCTTGCTCCGATTTCCACTTCTCGTGTCCGTGCTTCTACCAACGCTTCTTCCGCCCGTTTCCGGTGATCCAGTTCATGGATCAGGCGCTGGTTGGTTTCCCGGAGTTCTGCGGTTCGTTCCTCAACCCGCTTCTCCAGGTTGGCTTTGGCCTGTTTCAATTGTTCCAGAAGCGTTTTATTTTCGACCCTCAGCCTCCGGCTTTCCTGAGCCTTGCCGATGGCAATAACAAGCTGGCCGATATCCTCCAGCGGTTTTGTAAGATAATCGAATGCCCCCTGGTTGTACTGGAACGCCTCGATTACATTATCCAACGCCGCATAAGCGGTAAGAATGATAACCTCGACATCTTCGTCCAGCTCTTTTACCCGTCGCATCACGGCAAGGCCATCCATACCCGGCATACGCATATCCGTAACCACAACCGGGACCGGATCGGATTGGAAACGCTCAACAGCCTCCCTGCCGTTGGAGGCGGTGTTTACTTCAAACCCTTCGTCCTCTAAATAGCCGGCCAGCATATTTAGAATATCGTATTCATCATCGACGACAAGGACCTTCTTTTCCATGAACAAGCTCCTAAGGCTGAGGATTTGGATCTTTATCTATCCGTTTTTTAAATGAAAATCAATGTTTTGTGTATATCCCCGGCCTGTGGATACAACATGATAGTCGGTTTTTGGGATTTCATGACGGATACTACAGCGTTATCAACAGGAAGGGGATATCAATCAGGGCAGGTAATTAATTATAAGACCCCACGGTAATACCCGGGGCCTAAGTCTTTTTTTCCAATCCTTT
>CAYSUA010000111.1:8048-12677 GCA_964433795.1 uncultured Desulfobacteraceae bacterium
AAGAGATCTTTCTTTTTTTGGGCCTGATCCGCCTGTATGGATGCTATCTTTTCCGACATTTTTTTTCTCGAATCCTGAAACTCTTTAATGGCGTCTCCAAGCCCCGATTCTTTGCTGTCTTTCGGGATTTCCTCTATTTTCAAATGATCACGGAGAAATATACGGGTTCCGAAATTGCCTTCAACAACTTCTATGATTCCCAATTCCGTCAGTTTATTCAAATAAATATGGCCCTGCTCTGAAGTAAAGGATAGGGTTTCACAAACCTGTTCAATGGATGGCGGATGTCCCTTTTGATATTCAAAAATTCTTATGGTCGATGCCATCAGATGAGCAATGGAGTATAATCCTCTCTCGGTCATTTCAAGCTCTCCAGGGAATAAAATTTAATCGGCCGAGAACTTGTATCGGTAAATTCATTACAAGTGAAACCATAAGTGACAGACGCGGCAGCGTTTAACCCCCTAATATACCAATTATCTAATAATATTAGCATAAAACTGCAAATCCTCTGGAACCTGTCTTGACATCAACGTCTAAGGAGAGTATCAGTTCTTTTTAATTTGTCAAGTTACTCGAGCAAACCATAATCAGCAAATAAGGAAGGTATGCCATGACACGCATAAGCCAGGTTAAAGCTAGAGAAGTGTTTGATTCTCGGGGAAATCCGACAGTGGAAGTCGATATAGGGGTTGAATGCGGTGCCTTGGGGCGTGCCATCGTCCCTTCCGGTGCATCCACCGGTATGCGTGAGGCGCTGGAACTGAGGGACACACGGAAGAAACGATTGAATGGAAAAGGAGTGACCAAGGCGGTCGTCAATGTCAACAAAACCATTGCACCGGTTATTATGGGAATGGATACCGCCGACCAAGCAGCATTAGACCAACAGATGCTCGATTTGGATGGAACCTCCAATAAATCAAAACTGGGTGCCAATGCCATATTAGGGGTTTCCATGGCAGCCGCCCGCGCAGCTGCCGATGCTTATGGCCAGCCGCTTTATCAATACATCGGGGGAATCAATGCCAGATATCTTCCAATACCCATGATGAATATTCTAAATGGCGGTGCACATGCCGCCAACAATTTGGATATTCAGGAATTTATGATTATTCCCGTTGGTGCCAAAAGTATCGCTCTGGCAATTCAAATGGGCGCCGAAGTTTTTCACAGCCTAAAACAACTTCTAAAAAAGAAAGGGCTCAATACCGCCGTGGGAGACGAAGGCGGCTTTGCACCCGATCTTGAATCCAATGAGTCTGCTCTCCAATTCATTATCAGCGCCATAAAAACGGCGGGCTACAAACCGGGAAAGGAAATCGGATTGGCTCTGGATGTTGCGGCCAGCGAGATCTTCAAGAATGGTAAATATATCTTAAAATCCGAAAATAAAAGACTTTCCCCCAAGGCGATGATCGATTATTATGAAAACCTAATCGATAAATATCCAATCCTCTCCATTGAAGATGGCCTGGCGGAACAGGACTGGAAAAACTGGGAGTTGATGACCACCCGGCTGGGAGGGCATGTTCAGGTAGTGGGAGACGATATCTTTGTGACCAATCCGAAAATTTTTGCAAAAGGAATTTCCCAAGGAATAGCAAATTCTATTCTGATCAAGCTCAATCAAATCGGAACCGTCACCGAAACCCTAAATGCCATTGAAATGGCAAAATTGGCAGGATATACAACCGTCATTTCACACCGGTCCGGTGAAACAGAAGACACGTTTATTGCGGATCTGGTTGTGGGGGTCAACAGCGGTCAAATCAAAACAGGATCCATGTCTCGAACCGATCGTGTGGCCAAATATAATCAATTGATCCGAATCGAGGAGAAATTAGGACTCACAGCTCGATTTTCAGATGAGATTTTTATTTCAAAATAGACGGAAACCGTTTTCGAGTCATCTATTTGTGATCATCGGGATCCTGAGCACTACGGCCTTTTTAGGATTTAATCCGGCCGCTGCCTATGTTCTCAAAGGATCCCATATTCTGGATTTAATGGTAAAGCAGTTCGGAAAAACGGATCGTTTACTCGTATCCCAAAAATTGATCCTTAAAGATAATTCCATCGAACAAGGCCCCATCGAATTTAAAGAAACCGTTAGATATACATTTCCGGACAGCTTTCGATCCGACACGTTTTCAGATTCAACAAAGCGGGTGCACGTCTCCTCCCAAGGAGACGCCATAACGATCATGGACAGCAAGATCTCTTCGGAACCGGAATCGAAATATGACCTTTACAAGGATCTCCTTCTTTATCACTCTCGGATTCTGCTTCAAAACCGATTAATCCTGCTCGGGGTAGATGTCGGGTTATCCAGTGTGGGTCGGTTTCAAAACAAAATCGCCTATATCGTCGGAGCGGAATACCCCGATGAAACGCGCTCACAAGTTTGGATCGATAAAGACTCCTTTAGACCGATTCGCTGGCTGCTCATGAAATCAGGGGCAACGAATAATGGAGCCTTAATGGAATTTCGATACGGAATGTGGCAACAAATCGATGCCGCACCCTATCCCATGCAAATTCAAATCTTTCAAGACGGTTTCCTGATCAGGGAAATCAATGCCGACTCCCTTACCGTCAACCCGTCATTTGAATCGGCTCTCTTCGATATAGAGTACCTTAAAACACAATATGAGGCTGATCTTTCAGAGGAAATCAAAACCGATGACATTGGAGAAGTTCAAAAGACAATTCAAGAATTCAAAAAACGGTACCAATAGTAAACGTTCCGAATTTTGTAATAGAAGCTTATGGGATACATGATGTTGCGGTTCTAAATCTCACGAAGATTTGAATACAGTTAATAGGGGACTTCTATGGCACACCAAACAAAATTCATATTTGTTACCGGAGGCGTTTTATCCTCATTGGGAAAGGGACTTGCTTCAGCAGCTATCGGGGCACTTCTCGAATGTCGAGGACTAACCGTCACGCTGCAAAAGCTGGATCCCTACATCAATGTGGACCCGGGTACCATGAATCCGTTTCAGCATGGGGAAGTGTTTGTGACCGACGACGGCTCTGAGACCGACCTGGATCTTGGCCATTATGAACGGTTTACATTAGCCAAACTGGGACAGGACAACAACTTCACCACCGGAAAAATCTATCATTCGGTGATTACCAAAGAACGCCGGGGCGATTATCTGGGAGGAACCGTACAGGTGATCCCCCATATCACCGATGAAATCAAAAACAGTATTCTTTTGGCTGCCGATGGTGTGGATGTTGTGATCGTGGAAATCGGCGGCACCATCGGTGATATCGAAAGTCTTCCGTTTTTGGAAGCGATTCGTCAGTTTCGGGCGGATGTGGGCAGAGACAACGCCATTTACATCCATCTCACATTGGTGCCGTACATCTCCACGGCCGGTGAGTTGAAGACCAAACCGACCCAGCATAGTGTTAAAGAGCTTCGGAGTATCGGTATCCAACCGGATATCCTGTTGTGCCGAACCGATCGCTACTTGCCTAAAGACATCAAGAAAAAAATAGGCCTGTTCTGCAATGTGGGCGATGATGCCGTCATCACCGCTAAAGATGTAGACAGCATATATGAAGTCCCGCTAGTGTTCCATAAAGAAGGACTGGACGCCAAGATCGTAGAACTGCTCCATATCTGGACACGTGCGCCACGCTTGGAACCCTGGGAGAAATTGGTAGAAACCATGATTACCCCCAAAGAATCGGTTAATATCGCGATTGTGGGGAAATACGTTGATTTGACCGAATCGTATAAAAGCCTCAACGAAGCCCTTATTCACGGCGGTATTCCGAACAATTGCAGCGTCAACCTCATATTTGTGGACTCCGAAAAGATAACGGGTGATAACTGCAGCCAGATGCTCACCGAGGCCGACGGCATATTGGTGCCGGGTGGATTCGGATCCCGGGGATTCGAAGGCAAGATATGCGCGGCCAGGTTTGCACGAGAGAATAAAGTACCCTATTTTGGCATCTGCCTGGGAATGCACGTTGCGGTGGCGGAGTTTGCCCGTAATGTTGCGGGGATGGAAAAAGCCAACAGCACGGAGATGGATCTCACAACACCCTACCCGGTCATCTATCTGATGCTGGAGTGGTTTGATGAAAAAACCGGATCTATCCAGAAAAGAGACGTCAACTCCGATAAAGGCGGAACCATGAGGCTGGGGGCCTATTCTTGCGTGCTCAATGAGGGCACCTTTGCGCACCGTGCATACCGGACCGATAAAATTTCTGAACGGCATCGTCATCGTTATGAATTTAACAATGAATATCTTAGCCGGCTTGAAGAAAAGGGACTGGTTGTGAGCGGCACATCCCCAAATGGTGAGCTGGTCGAAATTACGGAATTAAAAGATCATCCATGGTATCTGGGTTGCCAGTTTCATCCGGAGTTCAAATCCCGACCCATGAATCCGCACCCGCTGTTTAGCGGTTTTATCGGAGCGTCTTTTGAATATAAGAAGAATCGATAAGAAAAAGAATTTGGATTATCTTCAAAGCCGAAAGTAGTCAACTTGTGTTTTCTTTAATGGGGTTATGCACAAAGCCCAAGTTGCATACAGAATTAGGCTTTGGAGGTGAGCCGATTCGTGCGCGTGTGACTGTCTGAGTGTATTAGGG
>CAYSUA010000112.1:0-12669 GCA_964433795.1 uncultured Desulfobacteraceae bacterium
GTTGTGATCGCCGCCCGTTGCCGTATTGCCCGACCATTCGTAACCCGAAAACACCACGTAACTTCCGGGTTCATGAAATCGTTTGATGGTGTCATTCAGTCGCTTCCAGTCCGAGTCGGTAACCTGAAAGTCGTTTCCCTGATGGCTGATGAAATCGAGGCGCGCCAGGTCCCGTCCAAATGTGAAATACTCTTCTTCGGTCCCTGTTCCAACCGTCGATTCCGTTTGGGCATGCAGGTCTCCCCAAAAACGATGATATTGAGTAGGATTATCTGAGATGTTTATCGGATTACTCTTGCCGGCGAACCCTCCTGAAGATGCTATTATTGTGAGGATTCCCGATGATAGTGCTTTGATTCTATTGTTTTGGATTTCTGCTTTGGCATCACATTCAGGATCGATTGAGAAGGATATCGGATCTGTAAACAGAGTAGGATTTCCCCATGAGTCCTCTCCTTTTACAAAAATCTCTTTCGTTTCATATACGGCCATGTCCGTCGGTGCGATACATATTAATCGAATCGGATCACCGGATATGATCTCAAATCTGGGTGAGGATGGGAGCCGCGTGACCCTGGCGGCATTGGTGGGGTCCACCAATACGCGGAATTCATGAGCCGATTCAACGAAGGTCTGGGCACGGATCCCGGGTGATCCCTGGGATTGATCACCCAGTGCGATGGTTATGGTATCTCCCGGCGATAAGTAGCCGTCTTTGATATCGACAACCAGACACCACTTCTGCCACGGTCTTACCGATTGTTTTCCTTGAAAACGGACCCCCAGCTTTGCGTCTCCGGTTGTTGAAACGGTTGTAAATCCTTCCTGATCCGGATTTTCTAACTGAGGTGTTTGCCAATCGCAGGCGGTCCGTTGAACCAGCATGAGGGTGCCCCCCTCATCGATTCCGTAACTGCCGGCCGTATAAACAAGCGTCCATTGACCATAACTGCCGGCAGCCACAGACCCTGCTGGTTCCAATGTTACGTGTCCCATCCGTTTTTCATCAGAATAGTTCATAATCACACCCGGTTGAAAGCCCTCTCAATATTTTAGTGCCTTAGAAATTTTTTCTTGTTTTTTAACAAGAAAAAATTTGGTGAAGGCACTTATCCCGTTTATCGGGGTCAGTAGATTATCCGATAATCTTCCAATGCATCCAGGTCGGGCTCAACACCCAGGCCGGGTTTATCCGGCAGTGTAATGGTGCCTTCCGATATAACCGGAATAGGATCAATCAGTTCGGAGCGAAGCGGGTTATCGTTTGCGTCGATTTCCAACATGCCCGGATTACCGCTGGCGGCCAACAGGTGGGCGGACGCCAGCAAACCGATTCGTGATCATCCGTCTGCTTTAGCCTCACGGCGGTCTTTTATTGTTCGCCGTACCTGAAATATGATGGTCACAATGATGAGAGCAATGAATCCCATTGTAATGGGCCGGTTAAATACCAGAGCCGGGTTATGCTCGAAAAGAGCTGCAAATCGATACATTTCCATGTCTATTTGTTTGCCCAACAACAATCCGAGCATGAAGCTGACCAGGGTAAAGTGATATTGCTTGAAAAAGTAACCGATCACACCGAAGGAAAACAGCACGGCCACATCGACAAACAGATTGCGGAAGCTGAAGACACCGGTCGCTACCACGATAATCAGTGTGGGCAGCAGAACATAAATGGGGACCACCACCACCCGGGCTACGTAAAATGCAACAATCAGCGCAAAGAAACCCAAAAGGCACATTTGGAAAATATTGCCTGCGATGAGTCCATAGACAAGCGGTGCGTTGTCTCTGAACAATCCCGGGCCCGGCACCAGCCCGTGCAGCATAAATCCACCGAGGATCACTGCGGTTGCGGCACTGCCGGGAATGCCCAGTACCAGCAGGCAGGCCATAGAGCCCCCTTCGGATGCATTGTTTGCACTTTCCGCCGCCACCACGCCCTCCGGTTCTCCTTGCCCGTAATGTTGCTCTTTTTTAGCCGAACGCTTTGCAAAGCTGTAGCTCAGAAGCGAAGCCAACGTGGCGCCGGCTCCAGGCAACAAACCGATAAATACGCCCAGAGACGTCCCCCGGAGATTTGTCCACCGGTATTGCAGCGCCTGTCGAACCCCCCGCATCAGCTTTCTCAAATCGTGGCCTTTGCCGATGGCTTTTTCCGAGATGGCCTGCCGGGTGACCAGGTTCAGCATCTCGGGTACGGCAAACATACCGATAATGGTAAGGATAAACGGGAATCCGTCTTCCAGCTCGTCGATCCCCATGGTGCCGCGGACCACACCGGTGGCCTCGCTGGTTCCCACCGTGGAGAGAAGCAATCCGAATATACCGGCAAAAAAAGACCGAGAAAAATACTCGCCTTGCAAAGTCCCGATCACAACCAGAACGAAGATGGTGAGGAACAGCATTTCAGACGGCCCGAACTGTAGCGCCACCCATGCCATGGGCTTTATGAAGAAGAGTAAAAACAGATAGCTCAAGAAACCGCCGATGACCGAGGCTGTGATCTGAAGCCCCAGGGCTTCGTTTTGCAGGCCCTTTTGCGTCATGGGGTATCCGTCAAAGGTTGTGGCCACCGCTCCCGGGGTTCCGGGGGTGTTGATCAGAATCGCCAGGATTCCGCCGCCGGTCAGGCTTCCTGTGTAAACCGATGTCAGAAGAATCAGGGCGGTGAGTGCATCCATCATGAAGGTGATGGGCAGAAGAACGGCAATGCCCAGCGCCGCGGTCATGCCGGGTATTACGCCGATAATCAATCCCAGCAACATCCCGAAAAAAATGACCACCGGGATATGCCAGTTTGCCAACAGCCCCAAACCTTGGGTCAGCGCGATCCAATCGACCATGCCCTGCTCCTCTCATGCCCTCCACACAATCTCAACACTCCAGTACTCCGTTTCACATTAAAAGGACGGCCATATGGGGATAGGTACACCCATCAGGTTTTTAAAACCAATCCATAAAAGGGCCGTATAGCCGGCGACCAGTCCTGACAGTATCCAGAAGCTTCTCAATCCCAGAAAAAGAGACATGCCGATCAGATAGAGCAGCGACGGCAGGAGATATCCGAAATAGGGCAACACTGCTGCGTATATAAAAAGAGATAGAACGAAAACCAGCCGTTGCGGGTGAAGGATCCCCCGGTCAGCGGGTTTCTCAGCCTCCTGTGGAGCGGGGGCTATTTTTACGGCAGTGGCGATCGCAAACACCGCACTGATTGCCATGATAAGAATCAGTGGCTTTATGAAGAGCACCGATTCAGGGCCTTCGTCCGGCTGGGCGACTGTCGAAAAATAATAATAGAGCGCCCACGCCAGGCACAGCAGCACCAGGACGATCACCTGGTGCTCCACATGAACCTGTCGTCCCTTGAACTGAAAATGCATGACTGCTCCTTTCCGGCAATGCCCCTCGGTTCGGTTCCCGGTATTCTCACCGAGGGGCCGGCCCGAACAGTTTTTCTAATTACTAATTTCCCTTGATGATTTTTTCGAATTCCATATGAGCTTTGGTTACGATCTCCGTTGTCTTCTCAGGACCGAACCAGTCGCGGCCCACCATGGTTTTATCGCAGAAGTCGATAAACTTCTGGTTCTCGGTAGTCGTTTTTCGAAACGCCTCCACCAGGATCTTGAAATCTTCCGGATATTTCTTTTTGGCCTCGGCATGGACGGCAAAGAATCGATACGCCGCTCCCGACGGCACCTGGACGCCGTATTTTTTCAAAGCCGGGTTGATCGGTTTGGCAGTCGGCCAACCCGCAACCGATTTGTCCCAGAATAACCCCAGAGGTTTGGTGACCTCTTTGACCGACAGCATACCGCCTGCCCCGCCGGACGTGAGCTGTACATGCCCGCCTTGGATGGCGGCCCGGGCCTTCCCACCGCTGGCATAGGGTACCATTTTGATTTGAAGTCCCAGCTTCTTAAACAGGAGATCGCAGAGCAGGTACCCCACAGCACCCTTTCCGGGTATGGAATAGGCATACTTGTTCGGCTCCTTTTTGGCCGCTTCTATGAATTCTTCCATGGTGTTGAAGGGAGCGTCCTTATGCGCCACCAGAAGTGCGGGATCACTCCATTGAACGTTGATGTAGGCGAGATCATCAATTTTAAACATGCCCGGATTTTTCACCCCGACATTGGTCAGCGCGGGAATGAAGGCGCAGAGGATGTTGTAGGCATCCTTTGGCTGTTTCAGATAATACTTATAGCCGATCTTTCCGCCCGCACCCTTATGGTTTTCCACTAGTACACTGACACCCAGTGCATCGGGCAGGAACCGTTGAATCGAACGGCTGGTTCGATCCACACCCCCGCCCACACCATAGTTGACGATGATTCGAACCTCTTTATTGGGAAACTCGGCAGCCGCCGGTCCGAGTAAGAATGCCGAACAAAACACGCAAATAACCGCAGTTAAAAACAGTCTTCTCCTATCCATGACACCCTCCTTTGCTGTGAGCCCATGGGCTCGGTTATCGTTCGTGATGCTTTATAAATTCCCTTATGGTATGGATCATATTTCGGGTTTGCCCACGAACCGTTCCCAAATAATGCTCAGGCGTCAGGGCCTGTTTTATTTCTTTATCGGTCAGATGTTCTTTGATATCCGCATGCTCGAGCAGAACATCTTCAAAACAGACTCCCTTTTCCCTCGCCTCAACCGAAACCTGTTTAATAAGCCCCTGCGCCCAATTTCTTCGGCCGGTTTTTTGAAACAGCTTTAGCCAAACCGCTTCCGACAGCATGGCCCCACCGGTCATTTCGAGGTTTGACCGCATCCTGTCTTCATTCACTTGAAGGTTTTGAAGGTAATCTTCTGCGGAAGACAAGACAGCGCCGGTACAAAGTAGGCTTTCGGGCAGACAGGACAAGAGCGCCGCGGTTCGTGTGGCGTCTCTTTCGTGCTGCATCTGGATATCCATCAATGAAAGCGCATTGCCCCGTACGATTTTGGCAAGCCCTTCCAGCCATTGGCTCGGCTCCGGATTTTGTTTGTGTACCATGGTGCTGCTTCCCACCATATCCGCCTGCCAGCTTTCAGCTACCTCCCCCACCTCTGTACGCTGGAGGTCTCTTAATTCCAGACCCATTTCACCCAGGGAACTGCACAATAAGGCAAGCCAGTTGCCGAGTTCGGCGTATCGATCGGTTCGGTGGTGGATATCCATGGCCGGTGCGGCAAGACCCAAAACCTCACCCACCCGGGCGGAAAGGGAGAATGCCTTTTTTTCACCGAAAAGCAGGGCAAAACTGGCCTGGGTTCCCATGGCTGCCGACATGCTCACCACCAGAAGTCGCTTTTTCAATTCGAAAAGTCGTTCCATGTGGTCCTTCAGCTCCCATCCCCATATGGCGGTCTTAAACCCGAATGTCACCGGTAATCCCTGCTGGCCCTGTGACCGCCCCGGCATCACGGTTGTTTGATGTTTTTGTGAGAGATCAACCATCACCTTTAGCAGCCTTAGAAGATCCCGTTCAATGGCATGCAGGCTTTCACCGATCTGCAGCGTGAGGCCGGTCTCCAGAATGTCCTGGGTGGTGGCCCCGAGATGGAAGAATTCGCCTGCCGATTCAAGCCGCTCGCGCATATACTTAACGAATCCTGCAATAACATGGCGCGTCTTCCGGGTGATCTGCCGTATATCGGCAATTACATCGTCGGTAATCTCCGTCACAGCGATCTCTTGCGCAGCCTTTTCGGGAATGATGCCCGCTTCGGCTTGAATTTGGGCTAAAGCAGACTCTACCTTCATCCATTGCGAGACCATGTTTGTTTCAGACCATATGGATCGCAACGTTTCTGTTCCGAACCAATCCTTCCAAAGGATTGAACTGTGAATCATCGTCATAAAATTACCTATGCAATCACCTTGAATCGATGATCGTTTAGCCGTTTGATTTCATACTGAATTTCCATCTTTTCGGCCAAATAGGTGATGCGACCGGCCATCACGGGCCGGTCCGACTTGTTATAGAAAACACCGTGCTGGACAAGTACGGATGTATCGGCAGGGACTTTCATGATCTCCGCCTCAAGTTCATAAATCGTTGCCGCCCGTGTGTAATAGGATATCCTTTCAACTCGGGTGTCTCTTGCCCTAGCGAGCAGATTGACAAACGGTACCGTCTCAAGTTCATCCTGAGAGAATCGATTTGCCACTTGCAAGGGCAGGTGCCGGCTTTCCAGTCCCAGCAAATTTCCATCAACAAGCTTCAGCCTGCGGATTTTTAAGGTCTGGTCCCCTTCGGCAAACCCTAACTCTTGCATGATTCGTTTGGCCGGATAGACCACCTGTGATTCAACATATACATTGGTTACAGTGAGGCCCTGCTCTGCTAGACGATCTTCTAAAGACTGAATGCCCTCGATGGATTCTTTGATTTTGGTTTCTGCAACAAAGGTTCCTTTTCCCTGGATTCTTGTGACAACCCCTTCTGTTGTCAGGCGGGCCATGGCCTGCCTGATGGTGATCTGGCTCACTCCGTAGTGACCGATGAGATCATTTTGTGAAGGAACCGGATCTCCGGGTTTCAGCGAGTTCTCTTTGATGTACGCCTTAATGCTGTCTGCAAGTTGAACATAAAGCGGTTTATAATCCTCGCGATTTAGATTTTTTAGCCCTTTTTTCATTATCATACCACCTGTGTGCTTATTAGCTTATTATATAAAGCGAATAACCAACTTAAGTCAACCATTTATTCCTAAAATTTGTTTTCTGCCTATTGGTTGAACTTGATCGGTTCAAACAACCGAAGCTCAGTGAGGATAGGAGGGTTTTTTAAAGGACATTGATGCTATTTAAGGAGGTGTAACTCGACGCTAAGATTCTTCCGGTGTGAATGCCACCACCTCATCGATGGTCGCGGCATCGGCAAAGAGCATCACCAAGCGATCGATGCCCAGGGCATTGCCGGTTGCATCCGGCATATCCTTAAGAGCCGATAAAAATCTTTCCGGCATGGGGTACACAACTTTATCCGATTGTTTTCTTTGATGCACCTCTTCTTTAAATCGAATCCTTTGCTCCTTGGGGTCGGTCAATTCCGTGAATGCATTGCAAAGCTCAAGACCCCCGATATAGAGCTCGAAACGCTCTGCAACTGAACGATCTTCCGATTTCAATCGTGCCAGGGCCGCCATTTCCGATGGATAATCATGAAGGAAAACCGGAATATTACGAGGCAGTTTCGACTCGATCTCAAGGGCCATGATTTCATCGAACTTACCCTGAACCACAGCTTCGGATAAAGACATGGATGCGTATGTTTCAAATGCTTCGGAAACCGTGAGTTTCATCCAGGGTGATTGAAGAGTTACTGATTCTTCCTGGTAAGTTATTGTTTCTTTAGAGAAAATGGATTCGGCAATATGTTTGATGAGTGCCTCGGTCTGATTCATCATACCCACATAATCATCGTTTGCCGTATACCATTCCAGGAGGGTAAATTCCGGCAGATGTTTATTTCCCCGTTCCTTCCGGCGAAAGCATTTGCAGATTTGGTAAACGCGAGGGTATCCGGATGCCAGCAGGCGCTTCATGCAAAGCTCGGGGGAGGTATGTAAATACCACGGGCCGGAAGGTTCAGCATTTATATGGGCCTCGGGCGCAGGCGCCGGAATCCGGATGGGGGTTTCAACTTCCAGGTATCCCCGGGTGTTGAAGAAATCACGAATCGATTGAACGATCCTCGACCGCAGCACCAGATTGTTTTTTATCGTGGATTGTCTGTACTGTCTCATCTTTGCTCAATAATCTAACTCGAATAAACCGGGAAAAACAAATAGCAAATAGCAAATTACAAATAATATCCAATGTTCATTGTAAAAACAGTCTTTTTACTTGTTGTATTTACTCAATAATATCGGTATGTTCATCAAAAAATATAAAGGGAAACGTAGAGAGGAGCAACAAATATGGCCAAAAGAAAAATATTGATGACAGGCGCGGCCGGACTGATTGCCAGCCAGGTGTTGCCTGCATTTCGAGAACGGTATGATCTTACGCTACTTGACGTGCGGACAACAGATCGAAACGGCAATCCGGTGGAAGGCGTTCAGATTGCCGATATGCTTAATCGGGACCGGGATACTTACCGGCATCACTTTCAGGGAGTCGATGCAGTGGTTCATTTCGGTTTCGTCAATTGCGATCGTAGTGATCTCGACCAGTCTTTCAGCGCTGAGATGAACAATGTGGAAATGGCCTTTAATGTTTACCAAACGTCTTTGGAAGCGGGAGTCCGCCGGGTGGTGGTGGCCAGCTCCAATCATGCCGCCGACTACTTCGAACCGCTGATTCTGGATGGCAAGTGGGACTTTGTCAATCCGGATGACCGCGCCCTCTCCGACAATTATTACGGTTGGGCCAAAGAAGTGTATGAACATCTCGGATTCGTCTTTGCCGTACGTACCCTAACGGGAAAACCTTTAGAAAACGTCCAGATTCGTATCGGCGGGCCCCGAGAAACAGACGTGGCCGACTGTGAACTTGGAAACCTGCGCTGTATGCGCCGGGCATTAGCCGTTTACATCAGCGATCGGGATATGCAGCAACTATTC
The DNA here is from genome assembly GCA_964433795.1 of uncultured Desulfobacteraceae bacterium. Lineage (GTDB taxonomy): Bacteria > Desulfobacterota > Desulfobacteria > Desulfobacterales > SURF-15 > DUZK01. Next base: position 8,569 of record CAYSUA010000112.1, read on the forward strand.
ATCAAAAGCATTGAAACAGATAATATCCGCAATGAACACGGGGTGCCTTTCCAGATATTCTACGGTATCGGCAACAATACCCATGCATTCTGGAGCATTGCGAATGCCCGCAAAGTAATTGGGTATGAACCACAGGATAACAGTGAGATTCGCTTTGCAGACTTGATTGCGAAGCATATTAAAGCAGCCCAAAACAGGAGTCCCAACGAAATTTTGTAGAGAAAGACCGTCTGGAATGAGGTTTGTAAGATTGAAATCGAAAAACATGGCATGAAAGCGGTCATCCGTACAGGCTGGATCGTCAAGCGGGATGAGATACAGCCAAGATTGACAACTTGTTTCGTCAAAGAGTAAGTGAGGACTAAATCATGAAGAATAATATCAAGTTGCTGGATGTTGTAGCACTTATCGAGGATCTGTGGGGGGCCCCTCTTTCATGCTATTTCTTTACCAATTTCCATCAATGCCGTTGACTTTGATTTACGAAAGAAATCTTAAACAACAGCGGTCATAATCACAATGGCTGAACTTGGTATTTCCGATGAACTATGGCGAGCTAAATAATCAGGTGGTGAAGAGAAAGATGATTCAGTATCAGTATCAACAGACATTGTTTTGAGCGCGCCGATTTCAATTTCATTCCAACAGGAACTAAGCCGGCCTTTCAGAGAAAACGTCCCAGAATCGCCCTGTGGCACCCGTAGAGCCATTTCTGTGCACGTTGCCGAACATACCGGGGCTATATCAGCTCATAAAAGAATACCAATCAAGCATATCCTATTGCGACGATTGTGTATGACGATCTGACGGTAACAGGCGATTATTATCTTCGAGGTTGATTGAAAAGGATAGCGGTCTGGACGGTTTCCGTACGTACGGAAAGAGGCTTAGGGGAAACCTGGCAAGCATGCCTTAGTGCAATAGAAGCGAAACCTTAGAAAAGAAAATCAAAGGAGCTTATTTATGAATTCGGAGAGAGGCATATCATCTCAAATTACGTTTCTCTATTTTGACGACATGATTTCGGTTATACCGTTTTTCGAAGAGACCCTGAAGCTCGAATTGGTCACCGAACAGGATGCCGCCAGAATTTATCGCATGGCCGGGAGCGCCTTTATCGGAATCGTAGACTGTAATGTCGGGCACTGGCGACCCAAAAATGAGAATGCGGTATTGATAACCCTCGTTGTAGACGATGTTCAGGGGTGGTACGATTATTTGAAAGCAAAAGGTATCAAGCTGCTTACCGGGATTCAGAAACCGAAGATCGCACCTGTGGAGTGTTTTTTCTTCGAAGGGCCCGGCGGGTACCATTTTGAGGTACAACGCTTTCTCGATCCTGAGACAGCAAAAGCATATAAGTGACATGAGGTAAAGAAGAACAATAGCATATCTGGCTACAGCGTTTCATGCTAATCATGTGTGATTACGTCTCTTTTACACCACTTTCTTTTTCTGGATGAATTGTTACGCTCCTCTGTAATTATTCGGTCTTTCCACTGTAACAGAGATAAGATGATTGCTACTATTACTGTAAAGTTGTTTTTCGTGACAGGTAGACTCACCCTTGTTGGGCGCGAGACCAAAATTCTATTACAGCACCGGCAAACCGATTAGAATTCGGCATGGCTTTCAGAATCGATTTTTCCTCTATACTGAAAAGAACCGGTTTGGTTCCTGGGAACTCTTAAAGCCGAGGTGGGAACATGTTGCCAATTGATCAAATTATGTCGCGGAGGATGGCAGTCTTTCTTTAAGTTCGGTGTGAGGTTTAGGAAAAGGCTTCCCGAAATGCCGTTATTGAGGACCGTGCGTCTCTTGCTCAAAACTTTTAAGTATGTTTGCAGAGCACGGTAAAAACAAGATGCACGAACATCCGAGAAGCCAATCTTAGTATCAACATTTCAAAATCTGGTGTGGATATCTAAACTGTTAAAGAGCAGAAATTCCTTTCGTGTCGTGATTATTCAATTCAATTCTCGTGCCAAAATATCATCCCCACTCAACTTTATGAGGTGTCCGGAATAATTATTTGATGCAGAATGGAACTGTAAATTTCTAAATGATCGATAACGGTCTGTTATGAAAATGAAAACAGAATTATCGGGAGGATCTAATGACAAATATTCCATCCAAGGATCCGATTAGAATGGAAATTAAAACTTGATTATGAATCTGAAGAAGGCAGGATACAACCGTCAAATCTATGGTGAATCATGTCAGAATATGAGCGGTTGGTTTTCAAATTCAAAGAGGGCGACCTGTCTCAAAGGCAGACCACTCATATGCTTCGGTTTAATAGACTATGTGGATGCTACAGGCTATAAAGCACTATGGTATCAGCATCTTTTTCAAGTTTGTTTGCCTCAGACATACCTGCCGGGGGCTATAACCATCAGGCCCACGTAAAGAGTCTCTCAAATACACCGGCACCAATATACACTCGCTTTGACTGATTTAATGAAGTCGATGATCATGGAAACTTACAGATGGATCGGCGGTGAAATATATGGATGAGCACTAATCAGACAAGAGGACCACGATGGGGGATGCGAAAGGGGATTCCAAACGTTTGCAATTTTGGCAGGGTGTGGTACATGCTGAAGCGGCTTTGGCCCACGCACTGGGGTGAGCGTTGGTACTCGGCATTGGTTTTTGCCCATAGGCATCCTCAAGGAAATACAAAATGGAATGGGGTTCGACCTGGCATATTCTGCAACGCGTTTTCGCTCTGGGCGCCGTGGTGTTTACAGTGGTCGGCATCATTGTTATGTGGCGGCTGCGGGGAATCATCGGCTGGAAACGCTCTTTACGGAGTGAGTTGAAGGAGTTGAGCCGTTCGGTTGAAGCTGCCGGCGGAACACGGAAACAGGCGCTTGGGGTGGTGCTGGAGCGGTGTCAGAGAACCTGGCGGGCGACTTCTCCCGAGCTGGGGGAATTGACAAACCTTACGGCCTATATCCGTTCCATTGCCGTATGTTATCATCCGGGTGCAGCGCATCCTGAATTGAACATTACCATCGGACGGTTTCTAAGGTCTGCCCGGGCGTTTGTCAATCGGTTTGAAATGATCTTGGGGCGCCCCGGTTTTAAGCGGTTCAAGCGGGTGCGTATCCGCCACATCCGGCAGTCCTACCGATGGTACGACCGGATAAACCGGTACCGGGTGGTACAGTGGTTAATCCGTTACCAAAAGGCCATCAAGAGGCTCTTTCATCTGCGCCTGTATATCCTGCCTGACCCCTTTTCCTGGATCGCTTATCTGTCGAATCGTCTGACCATTCTGATCCTTACCAAGTGCCTGCTGGTGGATGTCTATCTGTTTATCGGGAAAATGGCGGTTCAAGCCTATGATGAAGAGGCGGAAATGGAAATCTTTTCAACCGAAATCGACGGATTGGAACAGACCCTCGAAGCGCTGAGCACTCTGGAATCCTCCGCTCCCGAACCGGTGGATCCGCAAATCCAGGCGATCCGAAATCGTCTGGTGGGTGTTTCATCTATGATTATCGCCTCCCCCGGGCTTGAAGACTGGAAAAAAGCGGTGATGGAAACCGCCACCGTCATCGCCGAAAGATATTTCCCCGAGGCGGCGCATCCCCTGGAAGAGGCTGCACTGGGGCCGCTTTTAACGCGAAGTCAGGCTTGGGTTCAATCCATATGCGAAACTGAAAAGATCTCTCTGGTCGAAAAATTCTACAGAGTAAAGATAGAATCACTTTATAGTGTAAAATCATTCACCAGCGACATGCTGTCCGATCAGCTGAAAATGTATGCAAAAAAAACATGGGAGATTTACCGCTGGGCCAAATGGCCCGTTAAAGTCTATCGAAGGGTAAAGAACCTCTCCCCGGTGGGGGTGGCCATGGATGTGGGCTGGGTGGTGGCCAAGAAGAGCTTTGTCAATTTTATCTGCCGCCAGACCTTTGATTTGGCCCATAAGGAGTTGGAGACCATCTACAACCAGTCCCGTTTCCTAAAGGAAACTGAGTTGTTGACGCTTCCGGAACGTGAATCGAAACTACTGGAAACCGAGCATTAATGATTCAATATAACATAGAATAGCGTTTTATCAATCGTTGCGCTATCAGGAAGAACCCG
>CAYSUA010000113.1:0-12660 GCA_964433795.1 uncultured Desulfobacteraceae bacterium
GCAAATACATAAATTCAATAGTATCATTGAAATATGGTATGGACCGTCCGAATTGTTATAGATTAGTTTTTTTGGATTTTCTGACAAAGGGTAGATGAGTGATTGGTTCAGTCAAAATTTACGAGGGCGTCTCCTCATCGGGTGAAGACTTGAGAAACCGATATTCTTTGAGGGTTGTATTGAATGTTTTAATCGGTTTTGACTTTCTTCTTTCCCTTAGGTAGACCAAATCAATATTAAGAGAAAGCCCATCCAGGACTTCGACATAACGATATTTACCCTCTTTAACGCCCGCCTCTATGCTGTACCAGGGCAAAAAGGCGCCTCCCATCCCCAGATGCACCATGTGTTTCAGGGCAGGGGGATTTTCGCAGTCAATATAATTGTTTAAAGGGATATCCCTTTTTTCAAACTCCTGCATGATATATTCCCGGGTAGCAGAGCCCTGTTCCGGAAAAATAATGGGGTAATTTGCCAGATCCTTTAGATGGATCGATTGGTTCATTTTGTCTGCGGTAATGAAATAGAGCTTCGGATTTAGAATCTGCCTTGCTATAATATTACTCGGGTAAGACACCCTTCCGATAATACCGATATGATATTCGAACTCCATCACCTTGCCCAACACCTCTCTTGAAAGACCGGTGTAAAGCTGTAACCTAAGATCGGGATTATTTTGTTTTAGCGTTTGGATAATGCCGGGAAGCATATACCGCGCAAGTGTAGGGGTAGTACCGATTTGCAGTTTCCCGGACCTGAGCAGGTTTAAGTCCTCGATTGTATCTTCCAGGTCACGGGACAGGGAAAAGATTCTATCGGCAAAATCGTATACGGTTTTCCCTTCCTCAGTCAACGCGATGGATTTTTTGGTGCGATTAATTAATACAATGTCATATTGATTTTCCAAATTTTGCACCTGGAGGCTGAGTGTCGGCTGAGATACGCTCAACTCAAGGGCGGCCTTGGTAAAGCTTCTTAACTTGGCTACGGTGTAAAATGCCTTTAAGTGGGTAAAATTCATATGTAATTTCTACATGTTGCTGAGGCGAAAGTCAAAATTATTTCTGTTTAGAGGGGAGACGTCCGCTCAGTACGGATTTGATTCGCCAGCCGGATAAACCCCGGCAAGGCGTGTTGATAAAAATGTTTCCATCCTGTGCAGAGCCAGCTTAATTGATCGATTTCTCCTTGACCATAGAGACGGTGTTTCAAACAGTCCCCGGAACAAAATGCAAGGTTTTCGCAATCCGTGCAAGCAGGAGGGAGTTCGGATTTTCTCCCCCCAAAGTCTCGATACCGGCTCGACGGAACGATGTCTTCCCAGGTGTCGGTACGGATATTTCCAAGCTTTAAGTCGGTATTCACAAAAAAGTCACAGGGGTAGATATCACCATTGTATTCTATCACGTAATACTGGCAGCAATTCGATCCCATTTGGCAATTGTCATGGGCGCCGGTTACCAGATATGCAATAATGGAATCGAACAACCGTACGGATACCGTCCGCGTGTCATGTTCAATCCATTCGTCATAGATATCGCAAAGAAATCGCCCCCACTCTTCTCCAGAAATCGTAAATGGAGCCGCCTGACCTTTGGCATCGAATTCCACACAGGGGACATACTGGTGGTAGAGGAAGTCGGCATCCCTGAGATACGTGTACACTTCTTTGGCTTGGTTGACATTGGCATCGGTGACGAGCGTCAGGATATTGAATTCTGTGTGATTACGCCGCAGGCATTCCAGGCCCCGAATCACAGCTGCGTGAGACCCTTCGCCGACTCTTTTTTTTCGATAATAATCATGGATATCCGCGGGTCCGTCAAGGCTGACACCTACCAGAAATTTCGAATCGGACAAGAACTTTGAAAACCGATCGTTTAGAAGAATCGCATTGGTCTGAATCGTGTTTATGATACGACTGCCTGGCAAGTGGTACCGCCTCTGCAAGTCGATGACTCGCCGATAAAAGTCGACGCCCATCAGTGTCGGCTCACCGCCCTGCCAACAAAAGGGATAGGTGACCTGGGGGATCGATAGGAAACGTTGTATAGTAAACTCCAGGGTTCTCTTGGACATCCGGTGTTTTTTAACGGAAGGGTATAGTGCGCAACGGCTCAGGTAAAAGCAGTATGCGCATCGGAGATTGCAGTCGGCAGACGCCGGTTTGATCAGGAGAGAAAACGGTTGGTGAAACGGCATGATTATGGCTCACCGTTTAATGCAGCAGTATTGAAGACCCATCCTTTGTTTCGAGTACCGGTAGAAACACCGGAGCCATCAGTTCGACACATCCACGAATATCGGGCTGGTCCAGGCCCGATGGAAATCGGTCTGAACCACACGCACCCAATAGGCATGGTTTCCGGGCAGTAGGTCTTTTTCGACGAAATCAAATTCCGCTTGTTTGACCTCCCCTTCACAATGAAGCGTCGATACGCCGACAGCCTGTCCTTGACCGCCGGCATCTATATGTAGATCTTCGGTGCGGATCCGGTCCAATTGGAAGTCAAAAGTTGCCGGGCCGGTTTCGAAACAGATTGTTGCATCGTCGGGCGCATCCACCTCCAAAAGGACACCGACTTGATGCCCCGCAGTGATGGACCGCCAGGACAATTCAGTCGAATCTCGGTGGATGATTCCTTCCTTTGGAGCGTACATGTTCAGCGGTTTTGCGGAAAGGATTTGCCCGTTTGAAAGGGTGAGTTTTCCATCCCAAACCGCATACCGATTCCGGTCACGGCCTCGTGCACCGGTCCAGAGAACCCGAACGCGGCGTTTATCCCGTTGGGGCGGGTTCGGTTTCATGCTGAATATTTGCCGGGTTTGGTTGTAGAGAATGATTTCCTCCAACGGCTCGGTACCGGCTACTTTGACAAGAATTTTCGGCGCGTGGTTGGCGGTGAATTCAGATCCCATGGGATTTCCATCCGCCTCAGCCCAAACATTAATCCTTTCCCCAGTGGTTCCGTAGCAACGACGGGATGAAAATGCTTCCAAGATCGATTCCCGGGTGAGATCCTTCGCGTAAACGGCACTGAGTCCCCCCTGGACCGCCATCTCAGGCGTAGACGGATAGGACAGGCCCGGCCGACAGGTATGGTCATCGCTGGCGGCGATCAACCCGATCCGAAGACCTCGCTCCAGTGCGTCGTGAATCGCCCATTCAAATATCCCGTGGCAGGAGCAAATTTCCAAAACCGGCTCGAGTTCCGGATCAACGGATTCTATTTCCGTTCTGCGCCCGCCGATGTGAGGGATAAGCACCACGCGCTCATTTTTTTCTTCCCGATACTTACGAATGGCAGCTTGCAAATCTTTTGCCGTCGGCCGTTCGCTCGATTGATTTGCCTTATCCACCTGCCACGAGCTGCTCCGGTAAATGGGAGCCTCATCCCCTTGAAAAAGAACATTTCGGTCCCCTCCGGCCCCGGCCGTTCCCGACCATTCGTAGCCGAGAATACTGACAAATCGATCGGGTTCATGGAACCGTTTGGTTTCTTCTATGATATCCTGCCAATCTTCATCCCTTACCATAAAATCATTAGCCTGGTGCGTGCAAAAATCGATGCCCGCCACATCCCGAGCATATTGATAGTATTCTTCCATCGTACCCGTGCCCACAGTCGATGCGGTCTGGGCCTGGGTGTCTCCCCAATAAAGACCGTAGGTTTCCTGTTTTTCGGACACCACGATCGGATTGCTTCGCGCCAGAAGTTTGTCTCCCTTGCGCAGATCAAGATATTGGACACCCGGTTCGAATATGCGGATATCATCCATCCACTTGGTCCTGCCGTCGGCTTTTCCTAAAGAAAATTTAACGGGTGGCTCCGTTGTAATCGATAGATCGTTCATGTCTGTGGGCGTGGGATTTCCAAACCCGTCCGAGCCGTGAACTTTTATCCTGAACGGTTCTCCGGCGACAACGGTTGAAGGCCCCTGCAGAACGAATTTTTCGGCATCTCCTGTGACAACGCGCAACATTGGCGATACCTGAGGCACCCGTTGATAGAGACCACTACTTAAGGCATCCACAAAAACCGCGAACAAACATTCCTGTTCCGGAAAGGTCTGTACCTGCCGGCCCGGGGAACCACCGGAACGGTCTCCCATAACCACCGTTAGTGTGTCGCCTGGATAAAGAGCTCCCTTTTCAACATCGACGATGATCACCGCGCGAAAGGGTCGAATATATCCTCTGGGATCGTACCGTACGCACAGTTCGGCGGGTGTGGAACCGCTGACTGTGACATAGTTTGGCGCTTTCGGGTCGTCGAATTGGGGCGTTCCCCAGTCGCTCATTCTTCTGTTTCCGATCTTAAGCCCCCCGCCCACATCAAGACCGTATTTTCCAACGGTGTAGGTCAGTGTCCAGGTACCGTAACTTCCGGCAATAACAGCATCCGAGGGCGTTATGGTAACCGAACCAATTTCTTTTTCCGTAAGATAATCAAGGTGACCGTTTGCTCTTCCGCACATAGATTAATTCCTCCAAAGCCCCGCATGGAACGGGGCAAACGGGGCTGAAAATAGGAAAATAAGGTTATTTGTGACCGAGAACGCTAATTCACAATAAACCACTAACTTATGAGATACGGTAATTCCGTCATGGCGATTGCCTGACGAGGGCATAAAAATGTACATACATCGCAATACCAGCAGTCGTCCCGGTATCGCATATATGGATAGCCTTTACGACCGAAATGCAACACATCCATGGGACACATATCCACGCAAATGCCGCATTTGTTGCATCTCTCAGAATCTATTTCCAGCCAGCCATAGTCTGATTCGTTGAATCGCGCACCGTCGGCATCTTCCATATCCTCACACCTCCCCTTTCGGCATGAATCTTCTCGGCGTGTCCATACCTTCTTTTTCAATATGTCCGAGGGTCCAAGGGTCGCCGTCTTCAAGCCTTTTGGGCGAGGGCTTTGCCGGCGGCATTCCGGCATCAAACGATAACTCCGGATACTTGTATTCCATGGAGGTGGAAAAATTCCACTTATAGGGGGGAACCTTTCGTTTTACGTATTCGATGCCGTTTGCCCCTTTACGCGTGACAACCCAACAACCTTCCCAGTCCGGTTTTTTCTCGGGAATGTCAAGGCGCCAGTGGAAATACCCCCAACGACTTTCGTCGCGAAAAAGAGATGCACCGGCCATCATTTCACCCACCAGAAGAATGCTTTTAATTTCGTGAGCTTTAAGGAGATCGTGGTAGTCCACTGCCTTTATCCTCGGGAGATCTTCCCTGCGGATTCGCTCCATCCACCACAGAGCGATATTCAAGCGATCCGGGTTCTTCGGCGGTTTAAGATAATAGAGAATGCGGCTTCTTGCTTTGGTTTCCACCAGATGGGTGGGTAGACCCCGATCCCTTTTCAAAGGGGCTTCAAAGGTTTCGATTTCATCATGAATCCAATGCTTGAGGCTGCCAATAGAAGCCATATCCGAATTGGCCGCATATTGGGCTGCGCGATGTCCAATGAGGCCGCCCATGACAATAGCCCCGCCCAACATGGAATGCGGAACCCCGCCATCTACATCCCCTGCAACATAAAGACCCGGAACACAAGTTACTCCGTTTCGGTCACTCAAAACGCCGGAACTGTTGTGTCCGCCGCAGATGCTGATATCATCTGAGAACTCCACCTCAACGGATTTGGGACTGCGATAGTCCTGGCCGCGATTTTTATGAAAAAGGCGACGACTGGTACGTTCGGTACCGAATAGGATTTTTTCAATCACCTTGACGTTTCCTTCGGGAAGGTGATCCATGTTCATAAACAGAGGATCCTTGCCCTCGGCATAACTTTTCCAGACCCCCAAGCGGCTGTCCCCGGACGAATACGGATGGGTCCAGGATTTTTCACCCATCCGGTTGACGGTGCGGGCGCCCCGCGGACCGGCCACAAAACCACACATGGGCCCCATATGGTCTTTTAGCTTTGCACTGAGCTGAAAACATTCCATGTTGACCAACTCGGCTCCGGCGTCGTAAGCCATGGCATGCCCGTCCCCGCTGCACCCCGGAAACTCATAGGTGCCGGCCAGGTAACCCGAGTTGCCGAGTCCCATCCGCCCTGCACACCCTGCGGTCATACAGACGGCCTTTGTCTTAAAAAAATAGTACTCGCCGTTACGGATGTTAAACCCCAACACCCCTGCAACCCGATTATCGACGGTTACAATTTTAATGGCCGGCGTCCGGTCATAAACCGCTGCACCCGTTGAACGGACTGCTTGAGCCAGTGCGCGTTTCATTTCTTCACCGTCCATGGGGAGTAAAAACGGTTTGCCGATGCCGTGCATGTCGATGAGTTGATAGTTGCCCTTTTCATCCACCGGGAAAAGATCGCCCTTTTTTCGATTCATGATTTCTTCAAGATCGGCTACTGCCCGGGGGCAGCGTTTCGCGAATTCGTATGAGGCTTCCTGATCCAGAACCCCTTCGGTGATTAATGTATAGAATCGAACCAAATCCTCGGGTTCACTGGCCGGCGGAATGGCCATGTTGTTCAGTCCGTCCATACCCCGGCCGGCAGCACCCGATGTTTCCAGCTTACTTTTGTCGAGAACGATAATCCGAAGATTTGGATCCGTACGTTGAGCGTAGATGGCTGCCATGGCTCCTGCAGCGCCACCCCCGATAATCACGATATCTGCTTCTTTGATGTGATACACGATTTTCCTTCTCCCCTAATCATCCAGCCACAATGACACTAAGACACCAAGATAATATTCTAATTATATAGATTCCATTTTTTTGTGTCTTTGTGCCTTAGTGGCGCAACTTTTAATCGCTTCCTTTATTCTTCTTCGGGCAGTGCCAATTCCTTTTTCTTTCCCCAAAGGATAAATATTACGGAAAACAGCGTCAGTAATAAAAAGGTCAATGCAATCGGTTGTGTTATAAAAACGCTCAAATCGCCCTGGGACATGATTAAGGACCTCCGGAGGCCGTTTTCAAACAATGGCGACAGGATGAAAGCAATGACAAACGGTGCCTGGGGAAGTCCGGAAATCCGCATCAGATAGCCCACACCACCGATGATGGTCATCACCCACACATCAAACATCAGATTGTTTGAGGCATAACTTCCGAAGGCACAGAGAATGAATACTACGGAAAACATGATTTCTTTTGGAACATGGCTGATGCGAGCCGCCCATTTGAGGGCAATCTTTCCGATTCCCAAAACAAAGACATTGATGACCAGCATGGCGATGAAGATGCCGTATATAATGTCGATGTGTTTTTGAAACAAGAGTGGTCCGGGAGTGAGTCCTTGAATTACAAAAGCCCCCAGCAGGACTGCTGTGGTCTTATCCCCGGGGATTCCCAGGGTAAGCAGCGGAATCAGCGTGGGACCGCATACGCCGTTGTTTCCCGACTCCGCAGCGGCGATCCCTTCCAATGAGCCGTTGCCGTATTCTTGCGGGTTTTTTGAAACCTTTTTTGACCGGCTATAGTTGATAAAGGCAGCCGGAGCCGCCCCGACCCCCGGAATAATGCCGATGATGCTTCCGATGATGGAACCGCGCAGAATCGTCCGGAATACCCCTTTAAACTCTTTAAAGGTAATTCTGTTTTCCCGGGTGCTGACCACAATATCCGAATCGATAATCGTCGTTTTTTCCGGGTGAAGTTTTTTCTCCTTTAACTGCACAATCATTTCCGGAATGGCAAAAAGGCCGATGAGAACGGGAATGATGTTGAATCCACCGGTCAGGTCGATGCTCCCGTAGGTAAAGCGGGTGACCCCGTATAACGAATCCATTCCGACAGTTGCCAGCAGAAGCCCCAACCCTCCTGAGATAAGCCCCTTGATGAGCGATTTTCCAGAAACCGCCGCAATGATGGTCAATGAAAAAATGACAATCGTAAAAAACTCCACCGGCCCGATCATCAAGGCAAGATGGGCAATCTGAATCGCTGCCACCACCGTGATGATATCGCTTAAGAAGTCTGAAATAACCGATGCATAAAGAGACATATCCAGGGCTTTTTTGGCCAGCCCTTTCCGGGTCAAGGCGTATCCGTCCATGATCGTGGCGGCTGCGGCCGGAGTCCCTGGCGTGCCGATCAGCACAGCCGATACTGAACCGCCGTAAACCCCTGCCTTATAAATGCCGACCACGGGTTCCATATAGAATGTAAACGGCAATGCGAGTGAAACGGCCATAACCACGGTCATACCGGGTAAGGCGCCGATCACGATTCCGGTCAAGACTCCGGAAATCATGCTGAACAATACGTTCCATTGCAAAAAAAGCTGGAATCCCAGAAGCAAGTGATCAACCATTGAAACACCCCTAGCTAAAGAGTATCCCCGGGGGAAATTGCACCTTAGCTATATTATGCAAAAACAGGTAGAGAAGAATCGGAACAAGGATCATGATGCTCAGCACCAGGAGCCACTTTTTCTGTCCGAAAGAGACCATAAGAGCGCCCAAAAATAGAATACTGGGGATCAGTATGCCGAAAAATTCAACCGCCAATATAAAGAAGCAACATGAGATCCAGATACAAACGGCTATCCATTGCTCCCGCCACCCCGCTGCCGTTAGGGCCGCTTTTCCGGCCGGTTGAATCTCTCTTTTTTTCTTTGATGAAGATTTTCTTAGTTTAAGAACGGAGCGAAAAAACAGGACGAGGGCCGTCAGCCCCAGATAAACCGTAAAAACCCGGGGGACAAAGGCCGGGGACAAATATTTAGATTTAATATAGCTCGGTTCATTGATCTGTGAAGGGATGACAAAGATCAGAAGCACGACGGAAAAAAAGATGAGCACAACCGCTAATACAATGTTTGATTTAATCTCTTTGTCCATCTTTTTTTACTCCGGATAGGTGCATATGCCATGCAAGTTAAAGCCACCCGCACAAATAAGATCATGCGGGTGGCATTGAGCGCTGTTCTAATCCGTCAACAGATTGTTGTCGATTGCAATTTTTCTAAAACCTTTGAACTGGGATTCCATGTATGCGGCAAAATCGGAAGGCCCGAGATAGGCCGGAATCGATCCGAGTTTTTTCTGGAATTTTTTCCATGCCTTGTTCTTCATGGTATTTTGAATGGCATCTCCCCATATCTTCACGATGTCGTCGGGAAGGTTTACATGGCCGACAATGCCTTTCCATCCCATCACATTCGCTTCTGGATATCCCGACTCGTTAAATGTCGGAACATTCGGCAAGGATTTTACCCGTTTTTTTGTACTGATACCGAGCCCTATTAAACTTCCGGCTTTTATGTGATCGAAACAGGGACTGAGATTGGCGTACAAAATATCTGCATGCTTACCGAGAACCGCGGCGAGCGCATCGGCCGTACCGCCGAAAGGCACGCCGATTGCATTTTCAATGGGGATGCCGGCTGCTGCCAGAAATGATTTCATCCCTAGGTCTGAAAGGGATGCCGGTCCTGCAATGGCAATTTTCAGTTTTCCCGGATTCCCTTTAAGAAATTCGACCAGGCCTTTGATATCCTTCCAGCGTTTATCCGGCAGGCTCACCAATACTGCCGGGACCACTTCTGTTCGGGCGATAGGTTTAAAGTTTTTGTAAGAGAAGGGAGACTTTTTATGCATGGCCGGGTATATGGTAAGCGGTCCGATGGTTGCTTCCATCATCGTATACCCATCCGGTTTGGCTTTTAGAACGTAATTCATACCGATCTGGCCGCCGCCGCCTTTTTTATTGATGACTACAACCGGCTGGCTGAGATAGGTGGGAATAACCGATGACATAACGCGGGCTGCAAGGTCCGTGGATCCTCCCGCACCGAACGGAACTACCAGTTCGATCGGTTTTTCAGGGTAGCCGGCCCAGGCCGTTGATAAGGTCGCAATCATGAGAGTCGCAAGGATAAGAGAAAAAATACGATTTTTTTTCATTTTTTGGCCTCCTTATGGGTTAAAGAAACTAACACGAGGGGTTTCCTATCCCTCCACCATTATTTTTTAAACTTCCATGATGCCTGCCGTTGTCCGTTAAGATCGTACGGATTTTCAACAATCCCTACAATTTTTCCGCGTTGGTCAACATCGAGGTTGAATTTCTCATAATAGGCCTCATTGGGAAGTATCTCGTCGCCGTTTTTTTCCATATGCGCAACCAGCATCGCTTCAAGTTTGTCTTGAATCTCTTTCATTTCCGGCCGGTCGATAAGATTGGTCTGCTGATACGGGTCCGTCCGGTTGTCGTAAAGAATCCAGGGGCCCTCAATGGTTCTCACATACGTGTAGCGCTCCGTTCGGACCCCGCGATACTGCATCTGTTTTCCCTTGTAATCGGGGTATTGATCTTCACCCCGGGCATCTCCGATTTCAAAGGAGCACGGATTCATAAAAAGAACCGATTCCGGGGGATCGCCGGTTTCGCCCCGGATAAATGGAGACAAATCCACACCTTCAACGGTATCCGGAATGCCGATTCCGGCAAGACCGAGAAGGGTCGGCATCACATCGATGACACTGATGGGAAATTTGAAAACGGTGCCGGGTTTAATCACTTTCGGGTATCGCATCAGAAAGGGGACCTTGATACACTCATCCCATGGCCACTGCTTTTTATAAACGCCCTGGGAACCGTGCATGTCGCCGTGGTCCGATGAGAAGACCAAAATCGTGTTATCCGATAGTCCCATATCATCCAAGGCTTGAACCAATCTGCCAAATTGGTCATCTAAAAAGGTAGTTTGGGCGTAATATCCCTGTAATTCATCCCGCGGAACATCCGGGCAGTTGGGTCTTCCGCGGATTTTTTTGGGATCATACATGTCCAAATATTTTTGAGGAACTGTTTTGTACGGATGATGCGGTGGCCCCCAAGAGAGAAATAAACATACCGGCTTGGTATTGTCCCTAGTGCTCAAATACTCAATAGCGCGAGTAGTCTGGGCCTCTGCATCGTACCCCTCCCACACTTTTGGTTCGTCCGTATCTTCAAAATAGACTGAATGGTCGTAATTGTGATCGAAATTTGCCACCGCCCAGTAGTCAAATCCCTGTCTTTTGGGGCCCGGAGGGATCCATGCTTTTCGGTCCGGTCCGTTCAGATGCCATTTTCCGATATAAGCCGTATCGTATCCGGCGTCTTTTACGACATGGGCGATACTGGTCTCATCTGTGGAAAGTGTAAGATCATTCAGGACCAGACCCGTGGATGTCGGTGTCCGCCCGGTCAACAGGGAGCCCCGATACGGCGTGCATACGGGAAATACGGATACGGCTGTGCTGAAGTAAGCGTTTTCCTTGGCAAACCGATCGAAATGGGGTGTGATTACATCCTCTTCACCGACAAACCCTATTGAAGATGCCCTCAATTGGTCGGCGAAAACAAAGATCATGTTGGGCTTTGTCGATTGATTCATTATACCTCCCAAGCATAAGGATGAATTGTTTTTTACGATATACAAAAAACCAAACAACCGACTCGCAACTATGTCATTCTTGTATAGAAAAACCCAATCAAGAAGGCAAATATATAATATTGATTCAATTATCGAAAAAATAGATAGGTATCAGGAATCGTCTAAAGTCATTAAGAAAATGAATATCCTGTGGCTGCTTCAACAAAACTTTGGATGGTTTTCGACTTCTTTCTCTCCTTTAGATAGATCACATCAATGTAGAGAAATAAGTCATCCAGTATTACAATTTTTTTAAATTTCCCTTCCTTCACCTCTTCGGCAATGGCATAGTTTGGAAAAAAAGCACCCCCCATTCCCAAATGGACCATGTTCTTAATATTAGATGGGTTCTGGGATTCAATGACGTTATTCAACAGAATATTTCTGCGGGTGAATTCATTGATGATATATTCTCGAGTAGCGGACCCTTCTTCTCTTAAAATAAGAGGGTAATTTGATAAGTCTTTTAAATAAACTTGATCCTTCATTTTATCCGTTGTGATGAAATAAAGTCTATGTTTTGAGATTTGTTTGAAAATAATATTTCCCGGATAAGACACTCTGCCATTGATGCCTACATGGTATTCAAAATCAATCACTTTCTGCAGGACTTCCCTAGAGAGGCCTGTGTAGAGTTGTAGTTTCAAGCCGGGGTTTGTTTCTTTCAGAGCCAAGACAACATTCGGAAGTACATAATGGGCAAACAGTCGGGTTGAGCCCACTGTCAGCTTGCCGGACTGGGATGCATTTAAATCTCCGATGGTGGTTTCCATTTCATCGGACAGGGCAAAGATCCGCTTTGCATAGGAATAAAGGACTTCCCCCTCTGCAGTGATGTCAACTCCCTTTTTCGTCCTTTTAAACAACGTAAGATCATAATATTTTTCCAAACTTTGAACCTGCATGCTCAAAGTCGATTGGGAAACATGAAGTTGCTGAGCAGCTTGTGTAAAGCTACCATTATTAGCGACGGTGTAAAATGCCTTTAAGTGGGTAAAGTTCATAAAGATATGCCGCTTGCAAATCGCGTGAAAATTGAAAGTTTCAAATCTGAATATTGTCGATGATACAAAATCGAAAAAAATAGATCAAACGTTTTGCAAACGGATAAAACTCTAACTCCCGATAACAATCTTTCTTTTTGGAAAGATTTTTCGGATCAGGTCTGCCGCCGCTTGTTTATCGCATCCACCGAACTCATCGCTGATTCCGTATACTTCGATGGACCCGTTGTCTTCGA
>CAYSUA010000114.1:0-12598 GCA_964433795.1 uncultured Desulfobacteraceae bacterium
CATTTCACACGCACCGCCGACAATGGCTTCAAAAGCCCGATGGATTGCGATCAACGAACTGGAACATGCGGTATCGATGGGTTCACTGGGTCCGTGCAGGTCGAAGAGATAGGAAATTCGGTTTGCCAGGATCGAGTGTGCCATTCCGGTGGCGACATGGGAATCGATCATCTGCCGGTTCAGCAGCTCATCGTAATCATGAGTGGCGACTCCCACAAACACGCCGGTGGCGGTTCCGGCCAGGTCCGATGCACGGTAGCCGGCGTCTTCTATGGTATTCCAAACGACCTGGAGAAAAAGTCGCTGTTGAGGGTCCATGAGTTCCGCTTCACGGGGCGAGATACCGAAAAACAGGCAGTCGAACATGTCCACATCCGATATAAATCCGCCCCATTTGAACGCCTCGGTGTCTGCTTCAGCCCCCGGACCACCGGCGTTCTGCCGCCAATCCCAGCGATCTTCGGGAACTTCCGAAACCAGGTCCGCTCCCGCTTTTAGGTGTTTCCAGAAACAATCCGCATCCGACGAATTGGGCATGACGGCGCTCATTCCCACGATGGCGACGGGCGCTTGGGTAAGTCCCTTTTCCTGAATCCGGCCGGGAGCCGCGGGAAAGAATCGATGGGCGGCTTCGAAGGGGATGTCTGGGGCCTCCGGAGCCGGCGGTCTCTCTATGGATGGCGCAGATGTACCGTTTCCTTGATCGTATGCTGCAAACCGCTGCGGATGAGCGGTCGTAAGAAACCGGATCAGATCTGCGATTGAGGCATGATCGAAGAATATTGCCGGTGTGATCTCGAGCCCATAGGCCTCGTTGATCCGGTTGGCAAAGTCCGTGAAACCGATGGAATCAAACCCATACTCGCTGATGTTATCGTCGGGGTCAACGTCATGTCCGTCGATTTTCAATATCTCCGATACCATGGCCGACAACTCGCCCCTCAACCGGTTCATCAGGACCTGTTGACGATCGTCTCCGGCATCCCTCAAATTCCGTTTGGTCTTCGCATGGACCTTTTCCCCGGGTGAATCCAAGGCCCGAACATAAAACGCTTTCAGCCGGACCAGCACCTGCCCCGTTTCGCTCAGGATATCAACGGAATATCGCCGGTTCGCCAAACCATCCGACGCTTCTGAAGGAACCACATGCGCATAACAGGTCTCGGTCAACGGCAGGAATGAAACCACTTCGCCCAAACTGAAGGGAACGCAGGGAACGGCTGCAGTCGCTTCCCCCGCCAATCCAATGACGGTCTGCAATGCACCGTCCATTAGCGAGGGGTGCAGGGCAAAGTCGGTGAACCCTTTCCGAACCGATGCCGGCATGACCAGCCGCGACAAGGCTTCCGTCTGGTTAACGTATAACTCCTGAATCGCTCTGAAGCCGGTACCGTAATGCATACCGGCATCCCCATATGCCTGATAACATTCCGCCCCGCTTTTACGCTTCGTAAAACGGCCGCGAAGCGCTTTAAGGTCGACGAAGGGAATCTCCCCGTTGCCGCCGTCTTCAAAACAGATGTTTCCCTGTGCATGGACCCGCTTTTGCTCACCGACCGCCATGGTAATGACTTCAAATGCGATTTTTTCACCTTTAGGATGGAGATGAAGGAGGATGGAGACATCCTGGCCCGGCTCGGATACCAAAATCGGCTGCACCCATACGATATTGGTAAGCGTCCGAACCGCATGCTCTGTTGCATATTCACCCGCAGCTCTGGCCATCTCGAGATAGGCCACACCGGGAAACGTCTTCTGATCGCCGATGACATGATCCGTCAGATAGAATTCATGTCCGGTGAGTTTTTTTGAAAATTTTTGTTCTTTCAGCGTCGATGTGTTGGCATCCAGCAAAGGATGGAGACCATCTCCGGAACCAATCTTCGGCCCCTTTCGTTCCCCCGCCAGCCGCTCGGGGATCCAGTATCGGTTTCTGGCAAACGGATAGGTGGGCAGGGAGATACGATTCGGTTTTCTATGTTGGTGGAGAACTCTCCAGTCGATTACCGCACCGGCGACCCAAAGCCGGGCGATCTTTCCGTATTCCTTCCTCTCCACAGCCATTCTGAGAAAGGTATCGCCGGTTTCGCCTTCAAGGAGCTGCTCGAAGACAGCCTCATTCCGTTTGATATTCCCTGCATAAACATTCACCGTATCCGCGTCGTCGTTTATGTATCGACGCAGTTTCCCACTGAGTTCTTTTGCGTCGGAGATCACCAAAGCCAGTCGTTCTTCCATGGCTTCACGGCCGACTTGGAGAGTGTAGGCGATATTTTCGATTTTGGATTTTCGATTTTGGATTTTCGATTTTTGATGCTCGATGAATTCAGCCATCCGTTCGGCATATTCTTTCAGCCGGTCCTCATTCTTGGCAGACAATACGAATAGCTGCGGTTCACCCCTGAACCCTGAACGCTGAACGCTGAACTCTTTTTCCTCATACTCCTCCAATATGATATGCGCATTGGATCCGCCGGCACCGAAGGAACTGATGGCAGCCCGCCTGGGGTAGTGAGAATTCCATTCCGAAAGCTCGTGCTGAACATAAAACGGAGAGTCTTTGAAATTGATATTGGGATTGAATGTTTCCGCATGGAGCGAAGGAACCAACTGGCCGAATTTCATTTGAAGAAGAATTTTGTGAATGCCCGAAATGCCAGCTGCCGCTTCCGAATGTCCGATGTTGGATTTCACGGATCCGATGGAACAGAATTGTCGATCGTCGGTATATCTTCTAAAGGCTTTCGTGAGTCCCCGGATTTCAATGGGATCACCCAGTTCGGTTCCCGTGCCGTGGGCCTCCAGATAACTGATGGTTCTCGGATCGACCCTTGTTTTTTCCAAGGTTTCCAATATCAATGCCGCCTGTGCCCTGGGGTTGGGAACCGCATAACCGGTGGTTTTCCCGCCATGATTGACCGCGCATCCCTTGATCACCGCATAAATATGATCCCCATCCACTATGGCCCGATTAAGGGGTTTCAGTAAGGCCGCGCCGACACCTTCACCCGGCACATAGCCGTCTCCGTCGATCCCAAAGGTGTGACATCGACCGGAGGGTGATAACATTCGACTCTGGCACAATTGAACATACTTTGCAGGGTGTAGGTACAAGTTGACACCGCCGGTCAGCGCAAGATCACATTCGCCTTTCCGGAGACTCTCACAGGCCAAGTGGATTGCCGAAAGGGCCGAGGAACAGGCGGTATCAACCGGAAGACTCGGTCCCTTATAGTTAAAAAAATAGGAGACCCTGTTGGCAACCGACCAGGGGAGGGAGGCGGGAATGCTTTTGATTTCTCCTGACCGCCAAATGTCCGGTCCCCACAACAGATAGGTATTGGTGGTGACACCAACAAAGGTTCCCACACGACAATCCCTGAGTCCGTCTCGGGTGTATCCCGCATCTTCCAGAGTCGACCAGGCCGTTTCCAAAAAAAGTCGCTCCTGAGGGTCGATGATCTCCGCTTCTTTGGGTGAAATATTGAAAAACAGCGGATCAAAGGTTTCCGCATCCTCTAGAAAACCACCCCACTTGCAATAGATCTTCCCTTCACTGCTCATTTCAGGATCGGGATGGTAGTATGGGCGGTAATCGAATCGGGATTGTGGGATTTCGGAGATACAGTCTTTTCCTTCCTTCAGATTCTGCCAGAATGCTTCCAAATTCCGCGCCGATGGATAGCGGCCGCCGATGCCGATAATGGCGATCTCTTCTTCCCTTGCCGGAGAATGGTGGATCGGCGGTCTGGTTGAAAAGGCAGTCGTCGACGGTTTAATGGACGGTAAAACGGCGGGGAGTGCTTCAATACCCTGTTCGGATATTTCTTCTTTGTCAGCAAACAGGCGTTCTAGTCTTGATGAATAATTCCGGACAAAATACCCTGTTAAATCTCTTAGGGTCTGATATTCGAATAACAGGGTTTTGGGCAGCGGACCCACCATCTCTGCCATTTTGTCATTGAAGCGTTTGACGATGACGGAATCGAGGCCGTAGAATTCAAGGGGTGTGTTCGGATCGATATCCTTGGGGGGCAGTTTCAGAATGCCGGACATGGCCCGCCGAAGGAAGTCTTGGGCCCTTTCGCGCAATCGGGTACGATCTTCATCGGTACCGGCGCCGCCCGGCAACAACCTTACACGACCTTCACTGTCCAAAAAATCGATCATTTTACCATGCCGGCCATACAGTACCATGCACTCCGGCGCCTCGGATCGGACGACCAAATCGTTGAAAGCCGCAATGCCTTCCGCCGTGGGAAGGGCAGCAATGCCGGATGCCTCGAGCCATTCAACGGCAAGAGCATCGGGAATCCGCATTCCACCGTCACCCCAATACGGCCAGTTGATGCATAGGGTTTTACCGGAGCGTCTGCCTTCATTCCATTTCAACTCCCGCCAGGCGGCGTAGTGGTCCATGAATCCGTTTCCAAAGGAATAATCGGACTGCCCGGGATTGCCCGTCACGGATGCGACGGATGAAAACAGAGCAAAGAAATCAAGGGGCTCCCCGCTTGTGGCTTCATCCAGGCAGAGCGTGCCGAATATCTTCGGGGTCAATACCGCTTCGGCGTCTTCGGTTGTCTTATTCAGGAATCGTGCATCGCGTATGATACCGGCGGCATGGATAACCCCCTGGATCGCCCCGAAACGGTCTCTGGCCTCGGATACGATCCGTCGGGCGTGCTCGGGGTTGGCTACGTCGGCCTGGATGTAGACGGCCTCCGCCCCCGAACCCTTTAATGTCTCTAATCGGCGGGCGATTCTTTGATCCAAAACGGATCTCCCCGCCAGAACCAGTCTGGCCTTGAACCGTACGGCAAGATAATCGGCCCAGATCAGCCCCAGCCCCCCGGCACCGCCGGAAATCAGGTAGATCCCGTTTTCCTTAAACGGGAGATCCGAATTCGGCACAGCGGCATGGTCCGCCTGCTGCCAGACCTTCACCCATCGCCGGTGATCACGATAACGGATTTCAACAGCGTTGTCGGATTGCATCTCGGCGAAAAGCGCTTCCGCTGGGATTCTCGGGTCGGACAGTGCCACGGTTTTGAATCGAAGTCCCGGATGCTCCTGCAGAACCGTTCGGGCGAACCCGCTCATGGCGGCATAAACCGGCTGCTCTCTCCCCTCCATCTCTACATATAAGTATAGGAATCGAGGCGGATCTTCCGGATCTCTCTCCAACAGATGTTGAAGTAGAAGAACAACAGAAGTAAAGCTGTATGCAATCTGTTGGGCGGTTCCATCGGCATCCGCTTGAAAGGGGGTTTTGGACCAGAAGTGAAGGATCCGGGTCGGTAATTTTTTCTGCCGGCCCAAGGCGTCTAATAGCCGCCGGTAGTCGGACGGATCGGACGGATTGATGGTAAAGGTTCGGCGGCCCGATTTCTTAAATTCGCTTCCAGGGGTGACCAAAAAAATCCGGGAGCCCAGTTGCTTCTGCAGTCTCTTACGATTGGCGGTGTCCGTGTCGAACAGCAACAAGTTTTCGACATCATCCGGCTGCCGGGGGATATGCACATCCTCCCGTGACGGTATCCACATCCATCTAAAATAGCGTCTTTCGACCGATTCAACCGGTGGACAAGGTGTTTGCATCGATCCTGACGAATCCGCCCTTCTTCCAGCTTCCGATGCAGATACGGCAAAGGATTGTTTTTCAAAAGGATACGTGGGCAAAGACAGCCGCCTGGGTCGATTTGAGCCCCAGAGCCGATTCCAATCGACGGCAACACCTTTTACCCATAGACGGGCAAGGGTTTCCAGATCTTCCTTGCGGTGTTCATCCTTGCCCAGGACGGCCTCGGCCTTTCCATCCGGCTCGGTTCTCGACTGCGACGTCGAATATATCAGGCTGCCGGTGAAGCATCCGGAAGCATCACGCTCCGCCACGGCGTACTGCTTGAGTTTCCGCTCAAGTTCCGGGAGATCCGAGACCACCAGGGCCAGCCGCTTCTCCATGGCTTTCCGCCCTGTCTGCAGGGTGTAGGCAATATTTTCGATTGTCGATTGTCGATTGTCGATTTCTTCCGTATCCATGCATTCAAGGTAACCGACCATCGCCTTGGCATATTCCCTTAGTCGTTCCTCATTTTTAGCAGACAGTACAACGATTTGCGCTTTAACGCTGGACGCTGAACCCTGAACGCTGAACCCTGTCTCGACATATTCCTCCAGCACCACATGGGCATTGGTCCCGCTGAAGCCGAAGGAACTGACCGCAGCGCATCGTGGGGCATCACCGGTGGTTTGCCAGTCCAAAAGCCTCGTGTTCGCATAAAAAGGGCTGTCCTTGAAACCGATCAGACTGTTCTCTTTTTCCAGATTCAGGGTCGGCACCAGCTTCCGGTGCCTGATGCACAACAGCACCTTTATCAGGCTGCTGATACCGGCGGCCGCAATGGTATGTCCGATATTGGTTTTTACCGAACCGACGGCGCAGTACTGCCGTTTGCCGGTATATTTTCGGAAGGCATGGGTGAGTGCCCGGACTTCAATGGGATCACCCAACTCGGTTCCTGTCCCGTGCGCCTCCACGTAGCCTATGTTTTCCGGCCGGATGCCGAATTTATCATAGACGCTTAAGAGCAATGCGGATTGCGACGGCGCATTGGGTGCCGTAATACCGTTGGTTTTGCCGTCCTGATTGATATCGGATCCTTTGATCACACCGTGGATCGCATCGCCGTCATGAATGGCCGTATCAAGGGGTTTCAGAACCACAACGCCCACACCTTCACCCGGTACAAAGCCATCGGCGCGGTGGTCGAAGGTTTTGCATCGTCCGTCGGCAGACAGCATCCCGACACTTGCGGCAAGCTGATGGAACTTCCCTGACGCCAGAACCTGAACCCCGCCGGCCAACGCCATGCGGCTGGTTCCGGAACGGATACTCTCACATGCCAGATGGACGGCCACCAGAGAGGACGAACATGCGGTGTCGATGGCGATACTGGGCCCTTTTAAATTGAGCAGGTAGGCAATCCGGGATGCCAGGATGGAAGCGGCGTTGCCGGTGAAGGCGTAGGGCTCCGAAAGTCGTTCTTCCGTGAGTGCCGGACTGTAATCGATGAAACTGTATCCGACGAATACACCGCACTTCACACTGTCCAAGGCTTCCGGCGCATACCCCGCATCTTCAAGCGCCCCCCACGCTTCTTGAAGGAAAATCCGCTGCTCGGGCTCCATAAATTCTGCTTCGCTGGGAGCGATATTGAAAAAGAGCGGATCAAAACCATCCACGTCCGTTAGCAATCCTGCCCACCGGTACGGAAAGCCTTCGTCCAGCCGGAAGGTTCCGCGCCGGCAATCCTCGGTAACCTCCCGGACCGAGTCTTTTCCCCCAGCCAAATTCTCCCAGAATTCATCCAGGGTATCGGCGTTCGGAAATCTCCCCGACATGCCGATTACGGCGATATCCCCATTGGCAGCACCGGCGGCGATTTCCGGATTTGGGGGGGCTGCCGCAGCAGATCGCCCGTCCCCGCCTCGTTTCAACCGCTTCAGAAGCTGCAAACCTTCCGTGGATGAAACCTGCCGGTCTCTGATCATTCGGAGGATTTCTCGTTTTTGCAGCGAATCGGTCATTCCAGCGCCTCCAGCATTTGGAATGCATCCTCGATGTCCAGATCCCTCGCCTGCAATTGATGGATGATGGTCAGCATCATTTTGTCGTTCGGGTCTTCCGGCATTGTTTGTTCGATGTCACTATCGTCCAAGGTTTCGAACGGTTCCAGGCTGTTGCGATCTTGGAGCGGCACTGTATCCGGATACGCTGAAAGGATATGATCGGCGAGTTTTCTCGGCGTCGGGTAGTTAAAGGTATCCGTCACACTCAACGTGATGGACAGGGCCGCGTTGATCCGCTCGATGATCGTAACGCCCAGGATGGAATCCACCCCCATGTCGGTGTACGCCGTATCCACATCGAACGCGCCTTCATGAATCTCCAGCACTTCCGCCAGAATCCGGGTGATCGTCTCCTCGACGATCTGCCTGCGGCATATCTCCGGTTGCCTCTCCACTTCCGTTGTTTCTTTCGGTATCGGTGATTGTTCGATCCGGTCCGGCAGCGGCGTTTTCAGCGGCAACTCCCCCGCCACTGCACCTCGATCGTTTTGCCGGCGTTCCGCCGTCACCCAGCAGCGTTCTGCCGCAAAAGGATACGTGGGTAACGACATCCGTCTGGGTCGGCCATGGTCATACAGGACGTTCCAGTCGATCTCGATCCCGCGGGTCCAGAGTTTGGCCAGACGGGCGAAGTCTTTCTCTTCGGCCAGGGTGCGGAGAAAATCCCCCCCGGACCCACGCCCCGAAACGAGATCGGACACGGCGCCGCCCATCCTGGTATTGCCGGTATAAAGATCTTCGATTCCTTTTTCACCGGACAGATACCGGCGCAACATATCCCGAAGCGCCCCGGTCGATGCAACCACCGCCGCCAGTCGTTCATCCATGGCTTCACGACCCACCTGAAGGGTGTAGGCTATATTTTCGATTTTCGATGTTCGATTTTCGATGTTCGATTTTTGATGCTCGATGAATTCGACCACCCTTGCCGCATAGGCTTTCAACCGCTCTTCGTTTTTCGCGGACAGCACAATCAATTGCGGTTCAACCCTGAACTCTGAACTCTGAACCCTGAACCCTGGTTCGTGATACTCTTCCAACACCACATGGGCGTTGGTTCCGCCGATACCGAATGAACTGATTCCCGCCCGGCGGGGAACCGGCCGGCCGGTGTCGTCCGACAAGGGCTTCCAATCGATTGTTTCCGAGACGATATAAAAGGGGCTGTCTTCCAGATGGATATACGGATTAAGTTCCTTAAAATGGAGGTTGCCCGGCAGTTTACGGTGTTCCATGGACACAAGCACCTTGATGATGCCCGCGATACCGGCCGCGGTCTCCAGATGACCGATGTATGTTTTGACCGATCCGAGACCGCAACAGGGAGTGTCCGGCAACCGCTTCCCCATCCGGGTGTAAAGTTCGCCGAAGGCTCTTTTCAAACCGTTGATTTCGATGGGGTCGCCCAGCCGCGTACCGGTGCCATGGGTCTCGATATAGGAGACGGTGTCCACCCCGATACCGGACCGTTCGTAGGCGTCGATCAAAAGCTTCGCCTGGGCCTTGGGATTGGGCGCCGTCAGAGACGTAGAGTGACCGTCGTGGTTTTCCGCAGAACCGAGTATAACGGCGTGGATGTGATCGCCATCGGCTTCGGCCCGATCAAGGGGTTTGAGGAAGATCATTCCCGCACCTTCGCCCCGGACATACCCGTCGGCGCGCTTATCAAAGGTTTTGCATCTGCCGTCCGGGCTCAACATGCCGGCTTTGCTGAAGGCGGTGGATAGTGTTGGTGTCAGCATCACATTGACGCCGCCGACAAGTGCCATTTCACAGGTACCGCTCCGGATCGCCTCCACTGCCCGATGAAGAGCCACCAGCGAACTGGAGCAGGCCGTATCGATGGCTTCGCTGGGACCGTTGAGATCGAGCAGGTAGGAAATCCGGTTCGCGAGGATGGCGTGAGAAACACCGGTGGCGGCATGCGCCTCCACGTCGACTCCGTGATCTCTCAGTATCTCGGCGTAATCGTTCACCGCCACGCCGACAAATACACCGGTATCGGATCCCGACAAATCCGACGGGCGATATCCAGCATCTTCGACGGTGCTCCAGGCGGTTTGAAGAATGATCCGCTGCTGGGGGTCCATCAGGCCGGCTTCGAAGGGAGAGATGTTGAAGAAAGCGGGATCGAATCGATCCACATCCGGCATGAATCCGCCCCATTTCAGCCGTTCATGACGGCTTATGGTCCCTTTCATCCCGTTCCAGCCCGGCCGTTCCGACGAGACCTCCGAGATCAGATCGGCGCTGGATGCTATGTGCCGCCAAAAGGATTCCAGGTCTCTCGACCCGGGCATTC
The DNA here is from genome assembly GCA_964433795.1 of uncultured Desulfobacteraceae bacterium. Classification (GTDB taxonomy): domain Bacteria; phylum Desulfobacterota; class Desulfobacteria; order Desulfobacterales; family SURF-15; genus DUZK01. The sequence goes on from CAYSUA010000114.1 coordinate 9,935, forward strand.
TTCCGCTCATGCCCACGACGGCGATGGGCGATCGCCACCCCGAAATTTCCCGATCCAAGGCACCGAAACCGTCCCGAAACCGCCGTGTCGCCGGCGTGCTGTCCGGTTGACGGGTCTCCCGGGATGCGGTCTTTGGGGAATCCATGGCGGGAGTGGTTTTCCGGTAGTATTCCAGCAGCTGTTTTGAAAAGGTCTTGGCCAGGTAATTCGCCAGATCCCCCACAGAGTCATATTCGAAAAAGACAGCGGGGGAGAGTTCAAGCCGGAAAGCATCATTGATGCGATTGGCGAATTCGGTGTAACTGATGGAATCGAATCCGTAGGCGCTGGTGTCATCTTCCAGGTCGATGGCCGATGGGTCGATTTTCAATATACCGGAAATCATGGCCTTGAGATCCGCTGTCAGTTTTCGAATCAGGCCTTTATGGCGGTCCGCCCGCAAGGGAACGATTTGAGAGGGTTCAACCGCAGGGTCCGGTGTCTCCCCTACCAGCCGCGCGATCCCTTTACGGTCTCCCTTAAAAACCACCATCCGGTTGAGGCTTCCGGAAAGTCCTACGCGAAAAGCATCCAGGCCCTCAATTGTTTTAAGCGGTATCAGGCCGAATGTTTTCTTGAGGTATGCTTCCGTATTTTCATCTACCTGCATGCCGCCGTCCCGCCAAAGCGGCCAGTTGATAGAAATCGTTCGGCCCCATCGTTCGGCCCGGCTTCTGAGATTTTCCCGATATTCGGCAAAATGATCCATGAAGCTGTTGGCATATGCGTAATCACACTGGCCCGGGTTTCCGGTTTCGGCAGACAGGGAAGAGAACATGACAAAGAAATCCAGCTTCTCGCCCATGGATGCCCGATCCAGATGAATCGTTCCAAAGACCTTGGGCGCCAGTACCTCACGGATATGTGCGGGGGTCTTCTTTATAATGAAGTCGTCCCGGATCAGCCCGGCGCAGTGGATGATACCGTCGATTTTTCCAAAATGAGCCTTGGCACGGTCAATCAGCTCGCCGGCTCCTGAGGCTTCCGAAATATCGGCGGCAAAATAGGCCGCGGCCGCGCCCATGGCATGAATGCGTTTCTTTTTCTCCCGATTCAGGGCGGAACGACCGGAAAGCACCACCTTTCCGTTGACGACGTTGATGAGATATTCGGCAAGGATAAGCCCAAGCCCCCCGGCGCCTCCGGTTATTACATACACCCCGTTTTCTTTCACCGGCATCCGGTCCGGCTCCGTTTTCGCCGGTTCGTATTCCCGAAGCCGTCGGATCCAGCGCCTTCCGTCTCTGTATCGGATATCCGAGCCGTCGACCGCGGTCAGCTCGTTGGCAACGATATCTGCGGCATGAGCGGGATCGGGCAGGGAGACGGTTCTGCACAAGATTCTTCCGTTCTCCCGATTGAGAGTCTTTGCAAACCCCTTCATGGCGGCGTATTGCGGCTGGGGCTGATCCGGCGGTTCGCACCAGAGCACCAAAAGCCGGATTTCCCCCGCCGGCTTCTTTTCCAGTAAAGATTTGCTGATATGAAACAGGGAGAAGATGCTTTTCTGCAATTGTAAGTTCACGGTTTCGGCATCCGGGACAAAGGGGTCCTGGGATAAGAGATGAACGATGTATTTGGGAAACCGGTTTTCCGACGCGAGTGTCTCGAAAAGGGTCCGGTGGGCCTGCGGATCGTCCGGTGGAACCTCAAACGTCCCTGAATCCGGTCGAAGGAACGACTTTCCGGGGCACACCCAAACGAGATCTCCCTGAAGCCGTTGACTCATTTCGGTCCGCCGGGCGGTGTCCGTATCGAACACGATGACCGGTGCATCGGCAGGAACCGGGGCACCGGCGACGTCTGCCCGGACCCACCGGCCCTCGAGGTAGCGGGTCTCCCCGAGATCGACGCTTTGTTCCGCAGACCTTACCGTGAGCGCCCGGATACGGACCAGCACGGCGCCCACGGAATCCAGAATATCCACGTCGAAGGTTAATCCCGGCCCTCTCCGTAAAGCATCGGAAGGTACGGCATAAGCGTAGCATGCCGACGACATCTCCCGGACCCAGCGGACTTCTTCCACCGCAAAGGGGATGTACGGGGTTTGCCTGTCCGGTTGGAGCAATCCCATGACGGTCTGAAGGGCGCCGTCCATCAGTGACGGATGAAGACCGTACGCGTCGACGTCCGCACCGAGCCCCGAAGGTATCGTCAGTTTAGACAAGGCTTCCGATTCGCCGGCATACAGCGTTTCGACGACCTGAAATCCGGGTCCGTACTCGATGCCGGCGGACCGGAAGTCCCGGTACAGCTTTTCAGTACCGTAGATTTTTGGGCAGCGATCCCGCACGGCTTCGATGTCGATTGGAGAAACGGCGTCTTCCGCGATAGATCCCGGAAGTATTCGACCTTGGGCATGCATTTTTTCCGTAGCGTCCGTTTCATGAACGCCGACCTCAAATCCGATGCCGCCCCGATCCGGCGTCAGACGGATAAAGACATCAATCGGCGTGTCCGCTACGGTGAGGGGACGCATCCAGACCACATGGGCCAGCCCGCTCACCGTCTCTTCACCGGCTATCTCGGCGGCAGCCCGGGCCATCTCGAGGTAAGCCACACCGGGAAGCATTTTCCGGCCCGCCACTGTGTGATCCGACAAGAAAAATTCATGGCCGGTAATAC
>CAYSUA010000115.1:0-12540 GCA_964433795.1 uncultured Desulfobacteraceae bacterium
GAATGGAGTTATGGCGTTATACGGATAACGCTCAAATGGGCTGGCAACATCCGATGGAGATGACACGCTTTAAAGTCAATCAAGCTGACCCGCTTATATCCCAGCTCGAGCATTTTTGCCGCATCGTCAAGGGCGAAGAAAAACCGATAATCGACGGCAGAGACGGTACCCAATCGCTTGCCGTTGCACTCGCCGTATTAGAATCGATCCGGCATCAAGTTCCGATCATGGTTTCAGCAGAAACGAATAAGTAACTGTTTATGACAAGGCAGCACGCAGAGGAGGAAACCGAATGAGTAGCAATGTACTGGTTCTGTATTGGAGCAAGGGGGGAAACACACGAAAGGTGGCGGAGACGATCCATACGACCGTTCAAGGCCATGGAATATCGTCTGAACTCGTGGAGATTGAAGCTGATCTGGAAATAGACGTCTTCTCTTACGAACTGGTTTTCGCGGGGGCGCCGGTGTACTTCAATCTTGCCCCCCAGCCGGTCATGGAATTTCTCCAGATACTTCGAAGCCGTGCGGCAAATATGGCGGCTGCACCCGAGAAGCCCGGGCATTTTGCTGTGACTTTCTGCACTTACGGCGGCGGCCACACCGGGGTCGGTGAGGCTGTTCCCCTTCTGAAATACATGGGACAGGCTTTCGAGCACGAGGGCATTCGTGTCGTGGAAGAGTGGCCCGTGGTAGGGGACTTCCCCGGAATCAGCGATCCCCATTACAACACAGCCGGCCGACTCGGAAACGTCACGGGACGACCCGACGACAGTGACCTTCGAGTCGTTGCCGGGCAGGTCTCCGGAGTGTTGCGCAGGCTCCAGTATAAGCTGGGAATCGAAGAACTGCTGAAGATGAAACCCGATGTTTAATGCTTCATAATCAAGATGTTCCATTTTCCTTTCAACTTGCTTATTCCGGACAACCAAATTATAAATCATCACGACTATCTTGAGGAGGTATTAAATTGACCAACGGTGCACAACAAAACCCGGATACGTTTCGCGATGAACTCGAAAGCATGGCCCGAGAACAGGGTGCGGATTACTTCGGCATAGCGGACCTATCGCCGGCCCGCGAGTTTATAGAGGCTCAAGGCGGGGCGATTGCAGCCGGTTTTCCCCGGGCAATATCCATCGGCACGCGTCTCTTTGACGGTCTGGTGGAGATGGTGGAGCCTAAAACCCCGTTTCGAATAAGCCCGTATGTTCATCACATTTACAACATCGTCACCCCCAGGCTGGATGACATATCGCTGAACCTGGCACTCGCTCTGCGGAAGCAGGGCTACGAGGCACTGCCGGTACCGCACGGTATGTCGGGTCCTAATATCTCGCTCTTGTCCTATAAGCTCCCGGCGCATTTGGCAGGACACGGCTGGATCGGAAAGAGCTGTTTACTCATAACCCCGGATGACGGCCCCCGGGTTCGTTTTTCAGCAGTACTCACAGATGCAACCCTGGCAACGGGTAGACCGATGGAGGAAAGATGCGGCGACTGCACGGTCTGTGTGGATGCTTGTCCGGTTGAGGCGTTCACCGGCAGGTCATTTCAAGCTGATGAACCGCGGGAGGCCCGCTTCGACCCTGTCAAGTGTGCAAGATTCCGTGGCAATGATCGGAGGTATAAAACCTCCCCGGACAAACAGGACAAAAAAGAGAAAAAAGCCCGGCAGGTCTATGCCTGCGGAATGTGTGTGAAGGTGTGCCCCTACGGCAAACCCGAGTTGAAACTTTAAGAAGAAAGATGTTAAGGAGGTAGGTAAAGTGGGGATTTCAGCCGATTTGATCGCTCAATTGGAAAATGGGGTGGATAACTATGCAGCCGCCCTTAAAGGCGCTCCCTCCGACGCGCTGACGCGGCGGCCCGACGAGAAAAACTGGGCGCCCGTTGAAATCATCTGCCACATTCGGGATGTAGAAGAAAGCTATCTGGGCCGGTTTAAGGCAATTCTTGAAGTGGAGGGTTTTAAATTCCAAACCGCCGAAGCCGATCGGTGGGCCGAGGAACGCCAATATCTGCGAAACGATGCGTTCCAGGCCCTGTCCGCATTTCGTGCACGCCGAAAGGACACCATCGAATTTTTAAAAACACTCGAGTCTGATCAACTGGAACGTGCCGGCATCCACCCGAGGCTCGGCCGAAAAACCCTTGCAGAGCTTGCCGAAGGCCTGTCCGGACATGACGCCAATCACCTGGACCAGCTCAAGCGCTCCCTCGCCGGGCAAGCATAAGCGGACTCACCCTTCAACGATTTCAAATATTAATGAGAGGTGGAACATGTTTAATGAGGAAAGAGAGCAATCAATGTTCAAATGGCAGGACCTGGGCGATATTTCACAAGGGAGGCCCACGTTGGGTAAAGATGTCCCCGTGCTTTTATACCGACTGCTGCAGTATACATTGCGGGATGTTTTAATTAAACGATACGATGCAGCCACAGCAAGGGATATCATCGTTGATGCCGGGAAACTGGCCGGTTATGAATTTTGCAAGAGCAGTCTGAATTTAGATCTGGATTATAATGATTTTTTAACCGAGCTTCAAAAAGTGATGAAAAATTTCAATCTGGGCCTTCTAACCATAGAAAAAGCCGATTTTAAAGCCATGGAATTTCAATTCGCCGTTGCTGAAGATCTGGATTGTTCAGGAGTGTCCGCCAGCAATGAAACCATCTGCAGTTATGACGAAGGCTTTATAAAAGGAATATTAGAAGCTTATACGGAACGGGAATTCAGTGTAACCGAAATCGACTGCTGGGCGGACGGCTCCCGCGTCTGCAGGTTCAAAATTGACTTAATTCGTTTGTAGGATGAGTGATTGACAAAAGAAAGTTTGAGCACATGAACCTGAGCGGAGAATATTTGGATATAGTCGATGACAGGCAGATTCCGAAACATGTGATCGTTGTCGCCGTCGATGCCTGCCGGTATGAGTATTTAAAGCAGTTTTCACTTCCCAATTTGGAATCCCTGATTTCAAGCGGGGTCAGTTTTGCCAATGCCATTGCCGGCAACTGCGTTGCGGAGACCGCACCGGGTTTTGCATCCATATCCACCGGAACGTACATGAAAAGCCACGGCATCAGCTCCAGCGACAGCTGGTACGACAGGGAGTCGAAGAAGCTGTTCTACTTCTACAACGAAGAGACCGGAGAATTGCACCTGGACGCCCCCACCCTCGGAGAGATGGTTAAACAAAAAAACCCGTCAACAAAAGTGGCGTCCATATCCGCTAAAGATAGAAATTCCTTCTTACTGGGAGGTCCTTCAGCAGACGTTGTCGCCTTTTCGTATCGGGAGAAAATGCATCAACGGGGAGATTTCAGCGGCAAGGGGGTGCGTGAAGATGCTTTCGGGTGGACCGAGCGCCCGGGAAGAGCCCTTCCCCCATACCTCGATGACGTAACCGTGCCCAGGCTGGTAAACTGGACCGGACCGGGCTTTCATCACCCCGATGAAAGTTCTGCCAATACCCCCTTCATCGATGAGTTCATTATGGAGGGCGCGCTTCGGATTTTGCAGCATGAAAAGCCGGACATATTTTATATCGGGCTCATTTCCCCTAATATTGTCGGACACATCTATCAGACGGAGTCGAATGAAATAAAGGATTCCATGACAGTGGTGGATCAACTGATCGGGAAGCTGATTTCCTGTGTGAAAGAGATGGGATGGTTCGATGACACGCTGTTTGTCATCACCGCGGACCATGGAATGGGCGACAAGCCCTATTCCATAGACCTCATGGGAGAAATGAAACGCACCGGTCGGCAGGACCTGGTGGATAATATCGCCTACCGGTATGTTGTGCCGGCCGTGGGTGGATTGTATCTTCAGGATGTGTCCCCGTCTGTTGTGGACGAAACCCTGGCGATTCTCAGGGGGATCGATCACATCAGGGAGGCCTGGTACAAAAACGACCCGGGCGCCCCGTGGTATATCCGAAGGGGCGCGCATAATCGGGCGCCGGATATTCTGGTTGTCCCTGAATTCGAGTATCAGATCGCTGCAGAAGGCAGGACCGAACCGGTATACCCCGCATACCACGGAGCGCCCTATTACGCCGATTTCAGCATCGTGATGATCTTCTCCGGATGTGGGGTGAAACAGCTGGGAACCATCGGGGAGCACAAAATCCCCCGGGATGCCTATTTAACCGATGAGATGGTCGCGGAACTGCCCGACCAGACGCATATCGTCCCGACAATAAAGAGGATGTTAAAAATATAGACAGTTTGATATTATTGGTGGCCCTAAAAAGATTTTATTGTCTCTCACAGAGTTCTCAGAGACTCGGAGTTTATTTGATCTGAATTCCTGAGAGGGGAATTCAAATCAATGTGCCATCCCGCTGGCGCGGGAATCAAATTTCTATTGAACCACTTCAAATGGATATTGCTTAAACCGTACACTCCGCCGGAGGCAGGCTGATGCTTGGTCTGATTCGGCCTCTCAGCGAATCAGGTCAAAAATTATCTTCTCTGAGCCCTCTGCGGGCTCAAGCGACTGTAAGGAGCGGGTGTGAGAAAAACAAAACGCCGGTTCCCTCAAAGCGCGACTTGTACAACCATAACCATCATGTTGATGTTCTAATTTGATAGGAGGTGTGCACCGCTTATGGCAGAGCAAATGGAAAGCAAAGTCATGACGGCCCAAGAGGCTGTGAGACGGTTTATTTTTGACGGCGCGGTGTTGGGCTTGGGCGGGCAAAACGTCGGCCGCTGCACAATGGCCATCACCCATGAAATCGTCCGTCAGGGTAAAAAAGATCTGACCCTATGCGGCTGCAATCAGTCCATATCCATGGATATCCTGGTGGGTGCGGGGCTGGTGAAACGATGTGAAGCCGGCACCGGCAATCTCGAACGATGGGGCACGACGTTTTCCTGGCGACGGGCGATTCAAGAAGGGAAAATAGAGATGGAGGACTACAGCCATCTGAGCATGGTGAGCCGTTTTCTAGCCGGTGAGATGGGTCTTCCCTTCATGCCCATAAAAAGCCTTCTGGGGTCGGACATGTTGAAAAACCAGGCCCGCTCCACTGAAAAGAAGTTTGAGATCATCGACAACCCCTGGAACCCCGGTGAGGATGTGGTCCTGCTTCCGGCCCTCCAGCCGGATGTGGCCCTCATCCATGCGCAGCGGGCAGACCCCATGGGGAATGTCGTCATCGACGGGTTTTTAGCCCATGATGTTGAAATGGTTAGGGCGTCGAAGCGCGCCATTGTTTGCTGCGAAGAGGTGGTTTCAACCGATGTCATCCGGAGCGATCCCGAACGGACCACCCTCCCCTACCTTTATGTAAGTGCCGTGGTCGAGCAGCCCTTCGGAGCCTATCCCACGGCAACGTACCGCTATTACGACTTTGACGGCGACCATGTCACATTTTATCAAAAATGTGCCAGGGAAGGCGGCAGCGCCTACGAATCCTATTTGAAAGAATACATTCTGGATTGTGAAAATTTTGACGATCACCTGGAAAAGGTCGGCGGATTGAAGAAAATGATGGCGCTAAAAAAAGCCATGCGAGAGATGCTGTAAATTGAAAATATATATTTTAGCCACAGACACACACAGACATACGCAGACAACAAAGATTTTTTGCCTGGGCGACATGCCCAGGCAAAAGCTTCAAATGCCTTTCAGGCATGAGTGTAATATTTATCGCGAAGCGATTGACTGTTTTTGCCTCCGCAGGTCGCGGAGGCAAAATGTCCGTGTCTGTCTGTGTGGGTCGAGCGAACAAAGTGAGCGGGTGGCAAATTAAAAAGCCACTCGACAGGTAATTATCAAACAGTTGAATTATAAGGGGTTTTTTCAACACCAAAACATTTGATACCAACTAAATAGGGAAAGACCAAAGAATTATGGAAAATTACAGCCCTGAAGAATTGATGGTCATCGAAGCAGCCCGGTACATTGAAGATCACGAGGTGGTGTTTGCCGGAACCGGCCTCCCGCTGGTTTCGACCATGTTTGCACAGAAAAGCCATGCACCGAATCTCTGCTATGTGGTGGAGACCGGTCCCATTGCACCGGTGGTGCTGCCGACGCCCGTTTCGGTTTCGGATTCGAGAGCGCAGCACAAGGCCGTTCGTCTGGGGTCCCTCAGGGAGGTGCTAGGCTGTATCTTGCAGCGCGGCCTGTGCGATGTGGGGTTTTTGGGCGGTGCCGAGATCGATGCGTACGGAAACATCAATACCACGGTGATCGGAGACTACAATCGGCCCAAGGTACGGTTTCCCGGCAGCGGGGGTGCAAACGATATTGCATCCCACGCCAAAAAGATCCTGATTATCACCAAGCACGAAAAGCGGCGGTTTCCTGAAAAATGTGATTTCATAACCAGCCCCGGATACCTGGGCGGGCCGGATGAGCGGGCCAAAGCTGGGCTGAAGAGCAAAAAGCCGGCCATCCGGATCATCACCAACTTAACCGTGATGGAAACAAATCCCGATACTGGCAGATTTAAGATCAGTAAACTGGTCCCGGATGTTTCCATCGACACGGTGATGGCGGAAACCGGGTTTCAACCGGATGTGTCTGACACCGTCGACGAGGTGAAAGCACCGACCGCAAATGAACTCCGCATACTTAGAGAAGAGTGCGATCCGAACGGGCTCTATTTCAAAAAGAAATGAATCATAACGGCAAGAGGGAACGCTGTTAATTATTACAAAGAGGAGGGAAACCTTAAAGAAAAGTGCTTTCGGTTACCTGGGAAGCAACCCGAATGGACAAGACCTTCATCGAGAGGATATGAAACAACGAGTCTGATATGTTTTTTTTTCTTGCTATCCATGATATCATCATTCAAACAAATGTGGAAAACTTATGACGCTATACACTGATATCAATAAAAAGTTATCCATCAATACTGACAGTTAAATCCCAATAATATCAAGCGAACTATCACCCAATTTGTAATAATGTTTTTCGAGGTTTAACTTAATGATCTAAATACGGAGAAAAAAATGATAATTAAATCAGTGGAAGCAATAATAGAAAGCGACGGTAAAGTCCGTCTCAAGGAGCCTATCAGTTTGAAGAATCCTTGCAGAGCGATAGTCACGATTCTCAATGAAAAAGAAGAACCTCTTTCTGAGACAGCTTTGCTGAGCGAGATATCACTTTCCAAAGACTGGAATCGACCTGAGGAGGACGAAGCATGGTCTCACCTTCAGAAGGATCGGTAATTCTAATCAGATTCCCGTTTTCCGACCTTTCGTCAGCTAAGCTACGACCGGCTGTAGTTCTTGCCTCTGCTGGTAGAGATGACTGGATTCTTTGTCAAGTGACCAGCAATCCATATGCTGATCCCACTGCCGTCGAGATTAACGAGAAAGATTTCGAAACAGGTTCATTAAAAAGAGTTAGCTTTGCAAGGCCGGGCAAACTTTTCACAGCCAACATTATGCTGATGGACGCTGAAGCAGGTAAACTTAAAGACCCCGCGTTCAATAATATCGTAAAAGCAGTTATAGACATTTTACAAAAATCTACCATCGCTGCCGATTTTTAACGCTCTCCCCCTCGTTCTCACGAAACTGTTGGATCTCACCAACGAGCAAATTATAGACTTAAGTTGCCCTATTTCTTCTTCGCCACGAAGTGGCTGTGTGGTTTCTCTATGCCGTGGGCCGACCTTAACTTTTATAATTGATCGGTCATCCCGCCTTCGGGGCCTCCTTGTCCGCCTTCTGAGGATCAACGGCAATTAGAAAAAATCCCTAGCTCTGCGTACTCTGCGCCAGCGACTTGTCGGGCCGTCTTGTGGGGTCGAAGCCCGAAGGGCGGAGCCCCAGGCTCGAAGAGCGAAGCCTGAAGCGGGTGGTGAAAATAATTAATTTTCTGACTCTATGAATCTATTTCATTCACTCTTTAACAAACCATTATAGACCGATCGCCAATCAGAGCCATTTGCTTTCAATCTATTTTTTTACTTGAAAATTTCTAATTTTTGTTCTTAAATGACTTTTACTCATCAGACTGTTTTGATTCTATTAAGCTCATAATGAGTTCGCATGAGATTTCTGATTTCGCTGCCCAGCGGTTTGCTTTTTGTCCCTCAATTTCTTTATGAAGTGAGGAAGGCTTTCCTTATTTGACTGGTTAAAATTATACTTGAAACAAAAAACTTAATAATAGCGTAACCATTTTAGAAGATATATCAAAACCGTACCTGTCAATTTTTTCGTTTTAGGTTGTTATTAAGAAACTATCTACGAATTGGTTAGGCATTAGGAGGGCGGCTGCAATGATTGAGTCAGTAAAATGGATCTATGTATTGGAGAATGATGAGATCTATCGCAGCAGTAAAACCTTCGATAATGATTTGGCTTTTGAGGATTCTTCCGGGGTGAGAAGGCTTGAAATCCGTCGAGATGGAGAAATTCGCGTACTTTCTAGCTACGCTTGGGATGGATGTACTCCAAAGTTCTCAGTCTGGGATATACTTTTTGGTACTCCCGATGGTGTTCCCAATGCTCGAACAAATAAGCCGAAGACTTACTATGCCTCCCTCTTTCATGATGCTCTGTATCAGTTCATAGACGCGGGGCTCCCGATGAGTCGAAAGGATGTTGATCTAATTTTCTTAGAATTAATGAAGAGAGATAATTTTGGTCCTCGTAAACTATATTTTCTTGCGGTTCGGCTATTTGGTGGAATCTTTCGATTGCTTACCCGGTGGAAGCGATCGTATTCCGGAAGAGTGGTGAGCTTAGAATAATAACTCCTAACCAAGGCGTGCAACGGACTCCTGCAAACGGACTCAACTGACGCCAATCGTTCGACATAGAATGAATATAGAAATCACAGAATTTTCAATGTCTGACTATGGAGAAACCACGGCTTTCTGGGCTTCAATACCAGAATTAGGCCTGGATGATGCTGATTCTATTTCTTCTATGGAGTCATTCTTAAAAAGAAATCCGGGACTTAGCTTTGTAGCAAGAGATGGCATAGAATTAATTGGGGCTGTTCTATGCGGGCATGACGGCCGCAGAGGATATTTGCATCATCTTGCAGTTAGTCCAGACTATCGTGGAAGGGGAATCGGAAAACGTCTTGTAAATGAGTGTCTTTCTGCATTGTCTCGTCATGGGGTATCAAGGTTCAACATTTTCATCTATTCCCACAATGAAAAGGGTAAAAAATTCTGGGAAAAAACCGGTTGGACTACTTATGATGGTCTTGAAATAATGTATAGGAGTGTCGAACAAATCGTTTGAGTATCGACGCGGAAAACGCTGCCGCGTTCCCACACGTCTCAACTCCACGTTAGGTTTGAAGAAAGGGGAGATAATATGAAACGAATCATATGGTATGGATTTCTTTTATGGCTCATTCCTTTCATTGTTGGATTTTGCGCATTTCCCCTGAAGAAATCCAACGTCCCGTTATTTGAGACAATCATGCCTGTCACTTTAAGTTTGTGCGTCGTTTTCTTCAGCATTCTTCTCTATCGGAAACAAGAGATATATCCAGAAGACCGTTTCATCACTCGACCAGGCCATCGAGTCCCGGATCGAATTGCTTGACAAGCAGCCTGCCATTCGAAAACATATTGCCTTTGTATCCTTTAATCTGTTTGCCCTTAAAGAAACGCATAACCGGATAGGCGGGAAGGGACATCGTTTCTTTTTTATTGCGGGAAGCAACAGGGGGATGTTGGGCCAACTTGCAAGCCTCTTTGGTTCAAAGGCGATAAATTACCTGAACCCGAAAATGATCGAAAGACTGGAGAAAAGCGGCTGGTTAACCGGAATCTGGTTTGATCCTATTGGAATAAGTCGAATTGCCACGACATTCAATGGGATTAATCGAATCCGCAACCGCAAAAAGCATTTAAGACTAGAATATCACATTTCAACCTATAAGTTGAATCGTGAGAAATATCTCAGAAGCCTGCAAAAAGGGATGAATGAAGGTAAAGCAGGAGAGGTTGAAAAACTGAAGAATGTCACCGGACTCATCTTCGACATTATGAGATTCAAAGATAAATGAAGCAGGTCGAAGAAAAGAATGCGAAACAGCAGCCCGCCCCTTGCATAAATTTTCAGGATAGATCAATATTCAGTATCGCCCCTCATTACACTCATGCGGGGTCTCTAAGAGCATTACAATTCAAGTTCAATCAACCCTAATTCAATAGGAACTTATAAAAGAATGGCACTATCCGAAACATCGTTGAGACTCGCAGCAGAACACATTCTGAAAGGCCGCTCGCAGCCGCCCTCGCCCATCGGTCACCTTCTCCCGGAATGCCAACCTGTTGACGCAGAGGATAGCATGACGATTCAGGATGCCGTGCACGAGTTGTTGACGGAAAATGGCTATGGATATGTGGTCGGCACAAAAATTGGATGCACCACTAAGGTCATGCAGGATTACCTCGGCGTGCCGCACCCGTGCGCGGGCGCGATATTCGATACCACGGTTTGTCATGGTGCCGGCCAATTCGAATTTAACTCCTTCCTTCACGTTGGGGTCGAATGTGAAATCGCGGTGAGGCTCGGTTCAGTCATTCCAGCGGCGGCAGCGCCTCATTCCATCGAAAGTATCTCGGACGCCGTTGCGGCGTTCTTTCCGGCCATTGAAATTGTGGATGACCGTTATGTCGACTTAGCCGCGCGTGAACCGGACTGGCGGACGTGGTTGGCTGACGATTTCTTCGGCGCCGGGATTGTCCTGGGAGAACCGATTACCGAGTGGCATTCTCTGGACCTTGCAGCCGTGCACGGTTCGATGAGGATCAACAGCGACAAAGTCGGCTCGGGGTACGGACGCGACATCATCAACGGACATCCCCTGGAGGCGTTAGTGTGGCTGGCAAATGCCGAGGCGGTTCGAGGTCGTGATCTGCCTGCGGATTGGATCGTCATGTTGGGCAGCATCGTACAGACCAAATGGGTGGCCAAAGGCGATGTCGTGGCTGTGGAGATTGAAGGACTGGGGGAGGCATCTGCTCGTTTCACCTGATTGCTAATACGGCTGCTCAACAGGATACCGTTAGACGATCCGTGATTTTCATTTGCATTCACAAAACACTAAGAAACTCGCATCAGTAATGCATATCGTTGAGAGAAGACAGGAGAAATCAATGAAACAGGAAACAAACGGAGCTCTGGCGGGATTAAGAGTGTTGGAGTTGGCAACCAACGTTGCGGGCCCTTTCGGTTCCACACTTTTTGCTGAATTCGGAGCCGAGGTGATCAAAGTTGAGGTTCCGGGAACCGGCGATCCAATACGTAAATACGCCCCCCTTTACAAGGAGAAGTCATTAACCTGGACAGTTATCGGAAGAAACAAGAAATCTGTTACCCTGAATCTTAGAAAACCGAAAGGGCAGGTGCTTCTGAAAAGACTGGTTGAGGTTTCCGATGTTCTGGTTGAAAATTTCAGGCCCGGCACCATGGAAAAATGGGGACTCGGTTATAGTGAGCTCAAAAAAGCCAATCCCAAAATCATCATGTCTCGTATCAGCGGTTTCGGGCAGGACGGCGCTTACAAGAATCGCGCAGCATTCGACCGGGTTGCAGGCGGAATGGGCGGTATGACCTACCTCACCGGGTTTGCGGATGGCCCTCCTGTCCGCGTGGGGCTCAATGTATGTGATCAGATCGCCGGACTGTTTCATGCATTTGGAACGATGATCGCCCTCTATGACCGGGATGTCCGGGCCAAAAGCGAAGGACAGTGGATTGACACCAGTCTGGTAGAATCTGTGTTTCGCATGCTGGAAGGTGTGATTGCAGAGTACCAAAAGCTTGGCAATATCAGAGAACGGGTCGGCAACCAAAATGAAGTTGTTGCACCGGCAGACAATTTCCTGACAAAAGACGGAAAATGGATTGTCTTCGTTTTGACCAGCGATACCCTTTTCGAGCGTTTCTTAAAAGTTATAAATCGAGAAGACCTCATCTCAGATCTCCGCTTCAAAGATAATATCAGCCGTATAAAAAACCGGGATGCGCTGCATGCCGCCATAAGAGAGTGGATCGAACAAAAAACCCTTTCGGAAGTCCATGAACTCTTTGAAGAAAGAGGAATCCCCTATGGCCTTGTTTACAATGCGAAGGACATCTATGAAGATCCACAAAATCGAGAAAGGGGAAACATCATAGAGATAGAAGATCAGGAAATCGGTCCGGTAGAAATGCAGTGCGTGATTCCGAAACTGTCCGCAACAGCAGGAACGGTGACGTCCAGTGCTCCGATTCTTGGTGAACACAATCAAGAAATCTATGGCGGACTGTTGGGTCTTACCAATGAAGAAATGGAGGCTCTACGAGAGGAGGAGATTATCTGATTCAGGAACGTCTATTGGGTTATTGGTTTAACCCAGTGGGAAAGATTGAGGACCGGATTTTAAATATTAACAGCTGAATAGAGAAAGGCCAGGAGGAAGAATATGCCCGCTTATGTAGTCTCAATGATGACAATCCATGATCCTGACACCTACAAAAAGTACACTGACCTAACCCCTAAATAAGCGTGAAATAATTACTTTTTTAGTAAAAAAAGACTCGAAA
>CAYSUA010000116.1:0-12524 GCA_964433795.1 uncultured Desulfobacteraceae bacterium
CGTTTGATACGATCGGTTTATTATAGGGTTTCATCGATTTATCTCCACTTAGTTATTCTTTGCTACTCGATTTTTAACCGCTCTAATACCCTATATCGAGTGAGGTCTCTATTTTTCCAACCCTAAATGATCGTAAATAAAACGGAGAGAGGTTAAGGGAAAGCCGATGATACCCCATCTGCTTCGTTGCCAAGGGTTCGCGGTAGTCAACTACAGCTTCACCCTTGGACGCCTTGCCGCTGGGGCATCCTCAACTTTCGCTCAATTAGGGTTAAATTCAGCCGTCATTTTTTCCTTTGGTTTTGTCAACGGTGCAATATGCCGTTTGTCAATATACCCGGATCCTCCGGATTTGAGACGGACGCTTATCCACCTATTCGGGTGTTCTTCAACACTTATTTTTACTTCTTCCCCGGAGGCAAAAAAGGCGACGACTTTCGATTTTATATCCTGTTTCAAATAAACCGGCGTCATGCCCTCGCCGATTTTCTTAAAGCTCCGTTTCCTTTCCGCAGTTAATTCTGCTCGAATCTGATTAAATAGTTCATCTTCAGACGAAAAATACCGGATTCCGTTTCTTGTGTTAATCTTGCTGCGCATACGAGTTAGATTCGGCGTCACCGCATCGAAGTTCAGGTGTACGACCGTATCCTTCGCCGATGCATGAATGAGACCCCGGCTTCCAACATACTCGATCCGTTTTAGCTCAAAATCGAGTGCCTTTAAGCTATAACCGGTTGAAACCAGGACCTCATCCAGGGGGTTGGAAAAACTCTGCTTCCTTTCACTGACATAATCTTTGACTTCCTTTAAGGTTACCGGCACCAAGAACAATGCAGAACAACCCCATGTACTGAACAAGAATAGAACACTGGATATTAATATCGATGTTTTTCTATGATATGTTTGAATATTCATGAATCCTCCTTTTAAAAAAGGTTCAGGGTTCAGAGTTCAGTGTTCAAGTCTGCGCTTTGCGCATTGAGCCTTCAGCTTTCAGCTATTCTTCATTATCTTTGCCCATTTCAGGACCTTTTTCGAATATGCCGGTTTGTCGATAACCACGCGCCGACCGCCGGCATATATGATGACCGTGTTTTCCTTCTTTTTACCGTTTTTGGGTCCGGCATAATAGTATTCGAGCGGATATTTCCATGACCTAAAATCCTGTCGGCTTCTTATGGATTCTTTTCTATCCTTAACTGCGCGATGAAACATGCTATCGAGATACCAGCTACCCGCCATGATGGAGGCATGCGGATCATATGGCGAATTTTTTACTCTTATTCCCAGCGGTTTTAGATGATTCTTGGCTTCTTTGAATGTTGCGGAGATGGTTTGCATCAACCCCCTTGCACTGCTGGTTTTTGCTTTTGCCTCTGGATTTCCCCCGGACTCTACCATGATGACGGCACCGATAATTTCGGAAGGTATGTTGAATCGGTGACCGGCCTCCTGAATCCACTTCAAATACGGCTTTAATCGGGTATGCAGATAATTGGAGATCTTTCTCCCGGCGTTGGGGTCAGCAAAGGCTGTTGTTTCTTCCTCCACTGTGAAGGGAAGGAATATGGCCTGAAGTCGGGACCATGGATCGCCATTCGAATCCGCCTTCTTCGATGCCAAGGATTTTGGTTTGTTCAAACGGTTCTGTAAATCTTTCCAGGGGTCTGCTGCTGTGCATTGAGATTGAAACATCTGCACCATTGAAAGCATGATGACGAGTACGATTACTATTTTAAACATGTTCTGTTTAATGGTCATTTCACTTGCTCCGCAAATGCTATACCGATTCCATGTTTGCTGAACTGCTGAAATGCCGAAAGATATTCAGAAAGGAGAACCGCCTTGGTTTCCGCCGATTCTAGAAAGAGCGTTTTCTTCTTTTTACCGTCCGCACTCTTAGTGGCGGTGAGGAACCCCTCTGCTTCCAGGTAGTGGATTTCGGTTACGGGATCGATCAGTCGATCGCCGAATTTCAGAAAGATCCTGTTTTCCTGCTTGACCAGCTTCCCCAGCTTTCCGGATGCCACCGTCGCCAGGGAAGAGACCCCCGGGACTTTGAGCTGGTCCGGACCTTCATGTTTTGCTACTGCATTCGGCATCTTCCCTGCGGTAACCAGGAAAATAAAAGAGATCACCGTGATGAGGTAGAGGTAGGCGTAGAGGTCTTTGCCCGGGTCTGCGGTCGGAATTAACGTAATGCTTTTTCGGCCATGTCTGCGTGTCATATATCTTTTTCTCCATTTCTGTCGGATCAACCTTTAGTTTTCACAATAGCTCCATTTCAAGCGATTTCCATCGTTTTGAACGGCTCTGATTTGAATCGCTTCAGTCGGTTTGTCTTCCGCTATGTCTTTGTTCGAAGACGGAGATTTTGAAACCGAAGCGGTCGGTTTTTTAATGGTCTTTTGTGCTTCTTTGATTACGGCATCGATTTGAAGGTTCAATATGGTTTCTAGCCTCTTGGCGCGGCTCATCATAAATCGCGAGTTGATCAGGGTGGTGAGCAGGCCGCCGATAGCCGCTGCCCCCAGCGAAGTATACAAAGCGGTGGCGAGGCCGTTGTTCCAGGACCCCACAAATACCTTTGCCGCAGGCACCCCCTCTGCCAGCCCCTGAAACATCTCGTTGAAGGCGCCGATGGAGCCGAATATGGTACCGGCGAAACCGAATAGGATCAAGGTGTTGACGTAACCGCTCAATGCCGTGAAGTGAACCGATACGCGGCGATCGAGCTCGGAAGAGATTGCCTCGATCACCTCATCCGGTCTGCCTACCCCGGACACAACGGTCTGCTTTAATTGCGAGAAAAGCGGTTCTAAAAAATCGAGCGGCCCACCGGAACCCAGCGGCTCAAAGTGCGGCTCATCTTCGTTGGATACCTGGCGCAACAGATCGTAGAGAACGGTAAGGCGGCGGATCATGAGATAGAGATAGGTCATGAATATCCCGCCGAAAAAGAGTCCGAAATTGTCCAGCAGCCATCTGATAAATTCCATTTTAAACATCTCCTATATTATTGGACGCAGATTGACGCGGATAAAGGCAGATAATAAGTTTAAATATTTTTTAAATCCGTGTTCATTTGCATATATCTGCGTCCTATTCACAACAATCCTGCCATCTGCAATGCCTGCACATCAGGCTGGTCCGCGAAGCAGCTCGGATCGATGGGAATCGTCTGACCGTCTTTGATGTTCAGAGATATTGGGACGAATACACCGAATCGACCGCCTCCCTGCTGTTTGATAACGAATGCTCTGCCCAGCACATCCACATTTGAAATGGGTGCCTCGTTATTGAGCCTTCCGGTTTCCTTGCACCAGGAAACCGCGCGATTGGCCCGTGCATAGATTGCATTTTTAACAAATCCATACATGTAATATCTGACCTCGATGGAATCCGTTTCGCGAATTCCGGAAGCGGACAACCCATCCCGCCACTTTTCCCATGGGTTTTCCACCCGAAATACGGTTGAGGCATATTCCCCCAGCGATGCTTCCGGAATCCGGGTGCCATCGGATAAGTCGTAATAGTATCGGTTGCCGACCACTGCCACCGGTTTCATCTGGAAAAGACTGTAGGCGGATTTCAGGTTTTCAACCCGAAGCGGAACGATCTTGCTTTCATCCGGACCGGGTCCAACAGTCCGCCAGCCCTTGAATAGATCCAGGTACGTCTCTGAAGATACGGTAATCGACCGCTCTGCCTGATTGACCTTTATGTCCCGAGAATTATTCCGGGCTTCGACATCCGCCTCTTTGCGCTTTCTCTTTTTGTTTTGGTCTGTTATCTTTTTCAAATCGGCTGACAAGTTGATTTCTTTTTTGGCTTCTTCAGGTTTATTCAAGACCCCGATTTCCTTAAGTCTTTTAGAAATATCCAGCCGTACTGGTTCCTTTACCCGGACTGGTTTATCAGATTCTTTGCCCTCTATTTTATTTGCGGCCCCATGCTGATCTTTGCGAACGGATTTCACCACGACCGGTGAACCCTCATTTTTAATCCGAGGGGGTTCGGTTTTACTGACTTCCATCGCCTTCTGCGGTTTATCTTCAACTTGCATAGTTTTTGAAACCGGTTCGGTCTTATACACCGCATCGGACGGTTTAAGCGCTACATGTTTTTCAGGATCGGCAGGTTTCTCAGCGCTGTCGTTATTCCCTTTCAATATCTTCTTTGCCGCCCGGATCGGTGGGGCAGGCCGGGCCTTTGGCTCAAAAACATGTTTCACACTAACAAGGGCTTGACTCATCGGTTTTTTGAGTTCAAAAAGAATCGCTGCACAACCCATCATGAGAATGAATAACAATACAGCTATTCGCCTGGTCCTAAGCCTTCCATCTTTATAAGTGACTAGTCTTGTCATTTTTAGATTGCTCCAACAATTCTCGGATCGAGGATCGGGTCATCCATTGAAGGCGGTTTCGGCCCCCACATATCCAATTGAGCGGATATTCTGTTTGCCAGTGCAGGCCAACCCTGACGGAATTGTTTCTTTTTCGCTATGTACTTCCGGTACGATTCACTGCGAATGTAAGCGGCTATCTTTTCCTGATTTCCGGAATCATCCAGAATGCCACTGAGATCGTTTTCAATTAAGGTCTCACACGTATCCAGAGACAGCAGTATCAAATCATCGTATGTTTCGATTTCTTCCCCTATGTTTTTCTTCATACGATCGAATTTGTTTCTGACAAATTCTTTGCGATCGACGGGCGGACCGTTTTTCCGGGTATTGTCGGATTCTTCAGGAAGTCCCTTGAATATTTCCTTGTCTTTTGCAAATCGAAGATCGTTCTCGTATTCACTGTAGGTTGCGAGTTTCGTTGCGTATAGCGCCGTCTTTTTCAGATGAGAGAAATATTCCGCAAAATCGATTTTTTGCTGTTGTGTGTTGATTGCCTGCTGTGAAAAGACTTTACGGAGTTTCGTGCCCATCTCTCCGGTTTCGGTCCTGAGTGTTTCGGATGATGTTTTTGCATAGAATTCAAATGTGGAATCTCCTGCAGCTGAAATGTTCACCCCCACAAGGAGAATTCCTGCAATTACCATATTAATGATCTGTCTCTTCATTTTGTCCTCCTTAACCGTTCCAAGCTTCTCTTTGCTTTCGTAAAAATTCCATCTCTTCTTCGATGCTGATGGATTCCCCCATTAGACTTCCGCTTTTAACCACTTTGATCTCACCGAGTCCCACCATCACGTCGTTTACCATGTCGTCCAATACAGTTCCCAATTTGTCCACCGCTTCATCCACAACCACAAGGGTATCGCGGACGGCCTCGACATTTGAGAATCCTAGACTGCCCAGTATGGATGGCGATCCGGTTCCACCGACTTCCGCTATCGGAACGATTTTAGAGAAGGTATTGTAAAGATTTGCCATCACCTGCCTGAATCTTGAAGTGATGTCGTTGCCTTCGGTTCTGATCTTTTCCCGGATCAAACCGGTGATTTTCTGGTTCGTTGATGCGGCTTTAATCCTCGCTGCGTAGAGTTTTCGCCGTTCATCGATCTGGATCAATCTGCGCTTTGCCCTGATATACTTGTTTTTTAATCGCTTTTTCCGGCGCGGGTCCCTTTCCCCCAGAAAGGCTTTAAGCGCTTCCTCTGCATCCCGCTGTGCTTGGACAAATCGTTCTTTTTCCTGTTTCAGATATTGATTCAGGGCCAGCTCATAGTTGCTGTTGATGGATCTCGTGGCCTGACTATCCACCAGGGATTCCGAAACCGCCTCATCAAATGTGTCCAAAGCGAAAAGGAGGCTGTCCAGGTGCCTGTCGCATACTTTTTTTAATGTACCCACCTCGGTCAGAATTTTTGCGTTGATGTGCGCCCGTCTCGCATCACCGTCCGGATCTCCTTTTTTAAGAAATCCGGCTTTTTCAAGCTCTCTCCGGGTATTGATCAATTTCTGCAAAGCTACCGTCCGCTCTGCAAATTCCTTGAAAACAGCGTGGGACGATGCCTTGAGATTTTTTCCGTTTCGCTCCACCCGATCCCGAGACTGTTTTGCAATTTCCACTGCCCGGTCCGGACTTTCCACGGAAAGATTTGCCGACGCGTTGGAGAACGCTGCGATGGAAAGGATCAAGAGAAATATCGTTACGGGCAAAAACATCACATTTAGATTATATGCTATTCTTTTCGTCATGGTTCCTCCTTTATAAGACGTGCAGCCGTCTGTTATTTAAACAATCTGGCGTAAAGATTTCCGTCAAGCTTTCGACAAATCAATTTCGCATGAACGAGATGCTCATCTCGACTGCTTTCCGCCGTATTGATGAGATAACTGCAGTAGGATTCAAGCAACACTCGGTTGTCCTCATTATAACGGTCGGGTCTGTTTATGAGACCGGCATAATATCGGTAGATCGCTTTGTGGAAGTAGGTTTCGTAACGGCGCTGGTTAAAGACCTTAATCGCTTTTTTTAAATGATGGCCGGGGAGATCACGGTTTGCATCCAGACCAGCTTTCATCAGGGGAATCCAGCATTCGTTCAGGCTCTCATCATTTTCCGATCGGTTTAACAATCTCACCAATTCATTATCTGAAAGATGATGATTTCCCTTTGAGGCAGCTTCTGAACAGGTGGGTTCAGGGAGTATGATAGCGGCCCGCTTGGAATAGGTGCATCCGACGATTCCCGATGCCGCCAGCAACCCCAGACACATGGGAACTATAATCGATTTGTATTTTATCATGCGATCCTCCTTTATTTCTACTTTCAGGATTTTTTTCATTAGAATTTGAGCTTTTGATGTTACTATCGAAGGGAATTCGATTTTTTCCAGGCTGTGCGAGAAGGAGAGTGAAATTAAACCGCCCGCTTCGCTCGAGGCGCAAAGATCACAGAGATAAGAATATTTTTCCTTTGCTGTTGAGAGGACAGCAAAGGAAAAGCTTTCAGCTTTTGTGCAAAATCAAACAAATTATGAGAGGATATTGTTCACAGTTTCAATTTAAAGCCCCGCAGGGTTGCTGATTCTTGCTTTCCGGCCTCTCAGTGGAAAGCAAAAAAATGAAACAAGCCCTCTGCGTGCTCAGCGTCTTGCGGTGAATATGGATATCAAATTTTCCCCTTTTAGGGGTGGTTGTTAACTAAATTTTTGTATAATTTGACTTGGTTAAGTAACTTTTGTAAAAATCGATAATATATTCGATATATAGTATGTAAGCGTTCAGGGTTCAGAGTTCAGGGTTTGGGGCTACGCCCTTCGGGCTACGACCCCACAAGCAGGGTTCAGGGTTCGTGTCAAATATGAGCCGATTGTTCCTCTGCTTAGAAGAAAATGTGTGAGGCTCGGTTTTTATTTCATCTTTTCAAACGCTGTTAGTGCAATATTAGGTAATAAAAGGGGTTCAGAAATGGACGTTAGAAACTCCTCTTCATTTAGTTTGTCAAAGTTCACCATCGTTACGCTTCTGTTGGGATTATTCTTCGGCTGTGCTTCGAGTCTTCCGGTTTCCAAGCAATTCGGCAACAAGGGATTTGATAACGCAGTTTCAGACCTTGCCCGCCATATGGTGGAGCAGGGGGGACTTCAGGACAAACCTGTTCTCATCAGCCCGCATGATTTCTATGATCTCAATAGCAAGCTGAGTTTGCCCCTTGCAGTTTTGCTCAGGGAAAAAATGATTACGGAAATGAAGAAATTGGGAGTCCGGGTGCTTCTTCCCGGAGTGGATGAAGATCGATTTATGATTATGCAGGGCACCTGGGTGAAACAGAGAGAAGATATTATCGTAAATATAAAAGTGATGGAGCTTAAAGAACACGGGCCGGAAGCAGTTGCAGCCGCATCATCTTCCTTCACAGCGGATCAGATGGATCCGACGTTTCTAACTCCTGACCGGGAATCGTGGGCAAGATATATTGTTCGGAAACTGGAATCGAAAGCCCGTGATCAATCTCGGCGATCTGCTCATATTCGCACGTTTAGTGTTTCAGGAAAAACCGGATCTTCCGCGGGGTTTGGAGGATACCTTTCAGAATGGCTCGGCACTGCACTGGTTGAGAGCCGATTATTCATCCCCATCGATCAGAGCAAAGAATTAAAGAAACTTCCGGTCAGTACGATTCGCACCCGCGGCACACGGGGAATCCGCCCGGTGGCAACCAGCCTGACCGCCGATTTATTGAAAGCGGATACTGAAATCAGCGGTGGCGCATGGATACATAGAAAGGATGTAGAAATCCGGGTAAGTGTTTCGGATCGACAGGGCCGCCAGATCAGTGCAGCAATGGCCGATGTACCCATTGCCCTTTTCCCGGAAAACCTGATAAAGGAACCGATTCGGTTTATCGAAGCCGAGCTTCCCAAACCCTCGACCGGATACCATTCTTCGAATCTTATCTCCAAAGGCGGCCTTCATCTCGATATCACAACGGATCGTGGAGAAGTACACCCCTTCTATCATCAAGGAGAGACAATACGTTTTATCATCCGGTTAAACCGCTCGGCACATCTGTATTTATTCGATCTGGACCCTAAAGGTAAGGCCACGCTGCTTTATCCGGTAGATTCAGAGGGAACCTTGCTAAGAAGAAAACGGCCTGAATTAAAGCCCGGCATTCCTTTGATTCTTCCGGAGGACGGGTCTTCCTACGATCTCATTGTGGCTGAACCTTTTGGAAAAGATACGGTATGGGCTGTAGCCTCTGAAACCGAACTTCAATTTCCCCCCGGTCTTGCCGGCGCCTGGTCTCATGGAGAAACGCTCATCAAACGTATTCGCTTGCAAGGGCTTTCAAGCGGCTGGGGATATGCCGAATCACAGGTAGAAATTTTGACCGGGTTTTAACCGGTTGGTTGTGTTCATATGCTCTACAGGCTGTTAACCCTTTTTGTTTGAAAATCTGATTGCAGCTTCGATAATCGTAATTAAGGAGCAGTTATTGTGGAAAACGTTCAGGTAATGGTGACATCTGAAGAGATGAATCTTGTAAGGAGAATATCCAGGAGGGTTCACATCGAATATTGCCCGGCCGGCAAAGCCGGCCAGGTCACCTTGGAGGATCTGAACCATTACGGAATCGTTGGGCTTCTTGAAGCAAAAAAGAATTTCAATCCGGAAAGGGGGGTTCCCTGGTTGAATTTTGCTGCGTTTCGAGTGAGAGGTGCAATGATCGATCAACTCAGAAAAGAACCGATTGTCCGGCTGCCTCAAGAGAAGCAGAAAAAGGTCAAAGAACTTGCAGCCGCGAGGGCGAAGCTTGAAAGTGAGGGAATTATTCCAAGTTCGCATACCCTTGCCAGAGAGCTGGGATGGACCGTAGAAAAAGTCCATTCAGTACAGACGCTTTCACCTAAATTGGTACCACTCGACACGGAGCGAAAAGATCGAGATGATAGTGAGCTGATTGGTGATGTAATATTGCCGGATAGTGGCAACGATCCTGAGACGGAGCATCTGAGAGAGGAGTTCTTTCAAGTGGTCAACTCATGCCTCAAAAGAATAAGCTCGAAAGAGCGGTTTGTGTTTGTTGCGAAAATTCTGGAAAATCAAAAATTGAGAGAGATAGCCGGGTCATTTTCATGCTCTCTGCAAACTGTAAAAAACTGGTTGGACAAGGCATTAATACAAATTAGGACATGCTTGGAAGAACATGGCTATTCAATTAAATCTATTTGATGCCGGCTCGCTTTCAATGCAAATGTATAGAAAGTGAGGAAGCAGAAATTAAATAGGTGTGAGAATGAACGAAGAAAAACTACGGACATATCTGCGGATTTGGAAGAATATTTATACCGACAAAATGGCAACCGATCAATACGGCATACCGCACATTCTGGAAGAAGATATCTATAAAATGGCCGAGGATGGCGGAATGGAGAAGGCGGACCCTGAGGCCGTTGAACATCTCTCACTCTGCCCCGTATGTATGGATAACTGGATCGGATGGAGAGAGACCGTATCTGTTTTGGAACAAGATGGAGCAGGAGAAGAATCTATTATGAGCTATGGCCTTGTGGAGGCGGCTGCAACGCATGACATCAAGGAAGCGATCAATTACCAGAGTACTTGCGGGCGATTTACACTAACCCTTTCTCCCCCCATAGATTCCGAAGAAGAATGGCTGGTCACCCTGAGAGCAGTGGACGATCATATATCGTTCGAAGGTGTGTACATAGAAGTTCGTGATCGTAAAGGTATCTCTTTGCTGGAGGGGAGGTTGATTAATGGCCGGCTTGCCAGGTATCGAGGGGATTTATCCAATGTCGATCTAAGCAACTGGACGATTATAGAAAAGAAGGAAGAAACAGAATAGATGGTCGTCAATGCGTCACAAAGAAATGCTTCCGATACATGGATGCTTTTTGAAAGCGGCAATTGCACGCTTGTCAGTGCAACCGTTCGTCCTGCGCCGAAAGACAACAAACGGCCAATCGATGCATATATCGTGACGGAGTGTCATATTGAATTTACGCGGGCTGCTCAAATGGCTGCGGAGACGATCTTAAACACGGCCCGCGATTTACTGCATAACAAAACGCCGGCTATTGTCGCTTACAGTTACGGCTTAAACGAACTGGCTTACGGTTCATCGTTTGACGGAAGAAGCGGGGGGCTTGCTTTTGCCATCGCCCTGGCAAAAAAACTGCACACGATGGACCCCGGTCCGGTTGCCGCTACAGGAGAAATTACCGGAGGAGATTTTGGCGGAACCATAGGTCCGATAAAAGGAATTCAATCAAAACTGGAAGCCGCAGGTCAGGTATTACCGGTTGGGGGCTGGGTAATTTATCCCAAAGCAAACGACAGGGAAATTCCCGACCAGCTGAGAAAGACATTACTGAAAAAAGGTTTAAGACTGAGAGCCGTGTCAAGCGTGCAGGAAGCGCTCACAGCCCTTTATACACATATTGATACAAAGCGAAAGAAAGGCGTTGAGCCTAAAAGACGTTTAAGAACCCTTATAATAGCTTTAACGATTCTGTTTTGCGGCCTGGCTCTTATCGGATATTGGAAAAATTTGCGGCGCTCTCCCATCTCTGGGCCAAAGCAAATGGAAACATTAACCCCTCAACATCAAAAAGAGGATGAAACCAGCTATAAAGTGCCCAAGGCCGAACCAGACTTGCTCGAACAACTCATTCAACTGCCGGAAATATCGATTGATAAACCGGTAGAAATTAATTTGGCAGGCAACACCATTCTATCCCGGAGAATTGCTGAGCTAATGACAAATCGGCTGTCGAATATACTGGAAAAGAGAGCAGCAAAAAATAAAGTCAGTATCCATCTCTCTGGCCGGATAGATATGGTGAAGATCACCGAAAAGATGGATGTAGAGGCCGGTGGTCTTCATTCCTATATAAACATAACGATAAATAATCTAAAATTGAAGACAGATATTCGAGAAAAAATATTTCCTGCGTTGACCGTTAGCGTGAAAGGTATCGGTTCTGCCAGAACCCTCGTTCCCAAAACGGTGAACGTGTTGTTAAAAAGATTAACCGATGAGGTTGCGGCAGAAAAGAGGAGGAGGCAATCTTAATCATGATTACAGATATAATTCATAATTTTCAATTCGATTTGCAGCATATCATCTTGCTGGCCGGATTGGTCATCGTGCTGTATCTGGCCTATCGGATCGGTTCATTTGTGTTGAAGATTGCCGTGGGCCTGTTTGTCATCGTTTTTGCGGTGGTGGCTGCAGCCAAGGCATGGTCTTATCTGAGCGTATGGTTCATTTAGACAGACCTTGACATCCGAATCATCCCATTCCTATAAATAGATCCATAATCCTTTTGTCATCTAAGAATTTCCAAATAAGGGGGCATTCCATGAACATCCGTGAAAGGATTCTTTCCGCATTGAACTGGGAGGAACCGGATCGTATTCCGTTGACCATTTATGATTGGATGATTCCCCGCGGTGAAACGGAACGGATGCTCCGAAAAGCCGGGGTCGGATTGATTCTGCGTCTCCCGGCGCATCAGGTGGAGCACCGCGAGGTGGATTTCGTATCAAAAGAGTATTGGGAGGACGGGAAAAAGTATGTTCGAAAAACCATTCGCACACCGGTCGGCGAGATCCATCAGACCTTAGAGCCCGAGGTTGCCTATGACACGTCCCTTTGGATCAAAGAGCATTTCATAAAGGAACCGGATGACTACAAAGTGATGGAATTTGTGTGGAAGGACATGATTATCCATGACAATTTTGATGTCATCAAGGAGGCGGTTCGAAGAATCGGAGGCGACGGTCTGGTGTATGTGAGACTTGCAAAGGTACCGGTCCAGGAGATGCTTTATCAGATGTTGGGGCTCGAACAATTCAGCCTGGACTATTACGACCGGAGAGATTTATTCGATTCGTTGCACAACAGCATGCTTAAGCGATACGAGGAGTTGTTCGAACTTGCAGCCGATGCCCCGGTTGAGATCATTCTGTACGGAGACAACATTACCAGCGATGTGGTGGGGGAAGAGCGATTCAGAAACTACTGCATGCCTGTATATAAGAGAACCATGGAGAAGATTGCCGGTTCGGGTAAAAAGCTGGCCGT
>CAYSUA010000117.1:0-6895 GCA_964433795.1 uncultured Desulfobacteraceae bacterium
CAAAACCGAAGTTTATCATGATGGATGAACCCAGCCAGGGACTGAGCCCGATAGTGGTGAAACAGATCGGAAAGACGATTAAGCATATTAACGAGAGCGGAGTAACCATCTTGCTCGTAGAGCACAATGTTTCAATAGCACTTGGAGTTGCCGATATTGTCTACATATTGAGAAACGGCGCTATAATATTTGAAGGTAGCCCAGCAGATTTTTCGGAGGATGAATTCACCAAGAAAGTCTACCTCGCAGGATAAATTAAGTAGATCTATTCCCGGATGTTCAATGGGGTTTTCGCAGATACACACGTTTATCTTGCTGTGGTTTTGAGATAAACCTCATGCTCAATCTAAACCTGTTCATGTTAAGGTGATGCTGATCTTCGGAGTTTTGGGGCCTATCATGAAAAGGGGCAAACCTCCAATCGTACTGCTTGGACTCGGCAAGGTGCGAAGAACTTCACTGTCCCTTCAGTTTTGACTCTTGCAGAAACTATACGGTTCAATCAGGCAACTTTCACCTCTTTTGCTGATATTACGATTTTCATAATGTTGGATAACCATTTTGAACCTATTTCCCAATAGAAAAAGGAGGACAATCAAATGACCTGGCCAATAGAATATTTCCATTATATGCCGTCGTCATCTAGCTTTATTGAAATGATGCGAGGCGCCATGAAAGCGATGACCCAATGCGCAGCGGTAAAGCCCGGGGAGAATGTGGTCATCGCCTGTGACACCAACAAAATGAGATTGGCTGAAGCACTTGCTGCCGCAGCTTATGCCGTTGATGGATTGCCAACCATAGTCGCCTTTCCACCCACCGGGGCTCACGGACGGCAAGTCCCTAAAGCTGTTGTCGGCGCATGTGCCAGAAGCGATGTGTTTTTTTTCCCGACCTGTTGGTCTATGACCCACACCGACGCCCGTATTGAGGCTATTAAAAATGGCGCGCGTGGTTCAACCATGTGCGAAGTGACCGAGGACTGCCTTTGTACAGGGGGGATACTTGCCGATTATGAAGAGTGTGACCGCATGGGTCGGAAGCTGGGTGCGGTTATTGCCGAAGGACAAACCATACGAATGACTTCATCAGCAGGTACTGATCTAAGCGGAAAAATCACCGGTCGCCCCGTGCAATATGAGACCGGCCTTTTCCGTGAGCCGGGTCAGTTTGGCTCCCTTCCAAACAGTGAACTCAACATTGCACCCATAGAAGGTACGACTGAAGGTGTCATCGTGGTGGATATCAGGGTGATGGGCTACGGTGTACTACGCGAGGAGTCAGTTACTATAACTGTGAAAGGTGGACTGATCGCTGAAGTTACGGGGGGGCGTGCAGCCGAATACCTTAAAACGACATTAGAATCCTTTGATGACAAGTCTGCTTACAATTTGGCGGAGTTCGGTTTGGGTCTTAACCCCATGAGTCGTATCGGTGCGACCAACCAGGAAGATTTAGGCAGACTCGGCTTTGGACACCATGGCATCGGCAGCAACTATGCAATCGGAGGGGAAGTGGCCGCCCCCTGCCACATTGATGTGATTTATTCAAATGCTCGTTTGGAGATAGATGGAAAACCCATTTTGGATCAAGGAAATCTTCTTATATGATTTTATTGAATAGGCAATAAAATCTCATTATGCTCTGTAGGTTATACTAACTTCGGTATATTTTTTGCTGTTAAACAAAACCACTAATATAGTAAAGTAATTTCACTAAATAGGATATTGAAAGATGCGTTTAAGAGATAAAGTAGCCATTGTTACCGGTGGGGCCGGGGGTATCGAACGTGAAATTTGTGAATTATTTGCCATGGAAGGTGCAAAAATATTAATTGCAGAAGTCGTGTTAAATGTCGCATGAAACAATAAGGAGGACTCATGTTGGATTTAGGATTGTCAGGTAAAACGGCGATCGTGACCGGAGGAAGCGGGGGGATTGGATTGGCTGCTGCTAAAGCTCTTTTTGTGGAAGGAGCAAGTGTTGTAATTGCCGCAAATGATAAACTTGAAGAGGCAAAAACATCAATCAGACAACTATCGGATAAAGATAGGGAGAGTGAAGTACTGGCTGTTGAAGCTGACTTGACAAAAGCCGAGAGTGTAAAATTAGTGGTGAAAACCGCGATTGATCGCTTTGGCAAGATTGATATCCTTGTAAACTGCGCGGGTGCTGCTCGAGCCGGGGCATTCCTTGAATTAAGTGATCAAGATTTTCTGGACGCCTGGACTTTGAAACTACTCGGCTATATTCGTATGGTAAGAGAAGTTGCGCCTCATATGATTCAACGTAAAGATGGACGAATAGTCAACATTATTGGAGCTGCCGGACGTACCCCACCGCCGACCTTTTTGCCCGGGAGTACGACCAACGCGGCGCTCATTAACTTTACCCGAGGCATTAGCAAAGAGTTGGCACAATATCAAATACGGATCAATGCCATATCTCCCGCTCCGGCGGAAACAGAACGTGCGACGAGTCTAGCCGAACAAACAGCTCAAGCAAGAGGTATCAGTGTCGAAGAGGTAATAGCAGAGTCTGCACGCAGTATACCATTGGGTCGAATGATTAAGCCTGCAGAAATTGCAACACTGGTTCTTTTTTTGGTTTCAGACCTCGCAGCTGCCATCACAGGCGCTGAAGTATTGATAGACGGCGGACAAACACCTGGGGCTTAATGGGTTGATAATTAACAAAACAGACAAATACGATAAGGGAACCGTGGGGATCAAGAAATGGCAGATCCGGTAGCGAGGATTGGCAAGGTAATCGCTAAACATTTATCGAAAAATAAAGACTTGTTCGGGTGAATAAAGAAAATATGCGTAGAAAACGAAAACCGGATATTTGATAATGCATATTGAACAGCAATGAAAATATTATTTCGGTTAATCGCGCTAAAGGTAGATGAAAGGAGATCATGATGGGGGCGAAGACAACCAAAGAGATTGCAGAATGGGTGTGTAGTACTGGATATCAGGATTTCAGCGCGGAGTTGATCGATTACTCCAAGCTCATGGCGTTGAGCCACCTTGGAATGACAGTGGCCGGTTCGGCAATGCCTTTCGGTAAAATCGCAATGAAATACATCAAGGACCAGAATTGTCCGGCAGAGGCGGGAGTTCTGGGCGGCGGTTTCCAAACCTCGGCGGAATATGCCGCTTTGGCCAACGGTTCCCTTTCCCACACCACGGAGCTTGAAGATGACAGTTTTCCCGACGGACTTTACTCATGCGGCGCCTGGCCTACCGTATTTGCCATGGGGGAAAAATTCAAACTTTCGGGGAAAGATGTCATCGAAGCCTACGTTCTGGGTTATGACGTCGGATCGGAGATCGGTGTTGCATCAGAAAATGCCATCGGAGACGGTTACCTCAATGCCGCTGGTTGCCTGACCATCGGCTCGGCAGCCATGGCAGCAAAACTGCTCAAACTAGATGTAGAGAAAACCACCCATGCGCTGAGCATTGCAGCATCGCAGGCAAACGGTATTGCGCGGCAAACAGGGGCAGGCGCCCATTTAATCGAGGCGGGATTTGCGGGCAGAAACGGCATTTGCGCCGCCACACTTGCGAAACTCGGCTTCACCGGGAACCCGACCATTCTCGAAGGACGGGGCGGATTTATGGATCTTTGGACCGGTGAACCCGAATTTGACTTGCCCCTGGGGGAAGGTTACCGCGCCATGGAAATCGGTATAAAGAAATATCCGTGCTGTTACCTGATGCAACGGAACATTGACGGGGTCCTGGAATTGATTGGCGAGCACAATATTTCCTGGGATGACGTTGAGAGTGTCGAGCACGGCATAAACCATACGGTTTCATTATATCTTAAATACCCTCAACCTGAAACCGGAGAGGATACCCGGTTCAGTCTGCCCCACAGCACGGTGGCCTGCTTCTTTGAAAAAAAAGTCTTTCTGGACAGCTACACCGATGCGAAAGCACAGGACCCGAAATTCAAGGAAGCACGGAAAAAAGTAAAAGTCGATGTCCACGAGGAATGGGATCGCGGCTACTTCGCTTTCCACAGCCCGGTAACCATCCGGCTCAAAGACGGCACGGCACACGAGAAGGTGTGCATCGATGCCAAGGGAGATCCATCCCGGAGACTCAACAGTGACGAAGTCGTGCAGAAGTATATGGACTGTATGGACTTTGCCGGAAAATTTTCCAGTGCGGCAGCGGAAAAAGCCGCCGAAATGGCCTTGTCCCTGGACAAGCTCGAGGATGTTTCCGAATTGGCAGGCGTTCTTACCTTTCCGGACAAGTAGTTTTTATTCCCTCATCGATTTGTTTTCCAGGTTGGCGGTCGGTTGGCCGCAGAGCAGCTCGTTGAATCATGAGATGGAAGTAACGTCGCTGAAGCGGGCGACTAAGAGTAGACGACCCGGGGAGAGTCTTATTTTTCAATCGAATCGTGGCGTTCATGAAAAATATGAAGGACATCAGGATACTTTAAATTCTATCCTTGGGTATATCAAGGTCTTTTACAATAGGGAAAGAAAGCATTCTACTATAGGGTATCTTACTCCCGTTGAGTAAGAAAAATCAAAAACCGAATTTTTGCGCTTGACAGTGTCTACTTTTTTGGGGAAAAGCCATTTATTCAAATCAAATTTCATTGTCTTAATAAAGAAAGGGAAGATGAAGAAAACTTACCCCATGGCATTCGTTACAGCCCCTGGCCGAATAGAATATCAGGACAGAACACTCCCGAACCTCCATACTAAAGGTGTCCTCGTGAAAGTCAAAGCGGTCTCTATCTGTGGAGGCGATCTGCATATCTTCAAAGGAAAACACCCGACCGCTCCCCTCCCAGTGCCAATTGGCCATGAGTTATCTGGAGAAGTTATCAAGATTGGAAAAAATGTTTCTAAGGTGAGGGAAGGCGATAGGATTACAATAGAACCTGTCGTTACCTGTGGTCAGTGCAGCTTCTGTCAGAGCGGCGAGTATAGCTTATGCACCCATATCAGTTTTCAGTACAGAAAAGGGCAAGGGGGATTCACCCCCTATTTTGTCGTGGACGAAAAATTCGCCCATCGACTCCCTCGAAACATTTCATTTGAAGAGGGAGCGTTGATTGAACCCCTCGCCGTATCGGTGCATGCCGTAAGAAAAGGTGCGGTTCAACTGGGTCAAACAGCCGCTATATTTGGGGCGGGCCCCATTGGGCTGATGGTCCTACTTTTGACCAAACTATCAGGGAGTGGAGAGGTCTTTGTGGTGGATCTTAAAGATTTCCGCTTGGAAAAAGCCAAAGACCTTGGCGCTTGTGAAGCCATAAATAGTTCACGTCAAGACTCCGTTGAATATATTTTAAACAGAACAGGCCAATTAGGAGTGGACAGGGCCTATGAAGCTGTCGGGATAGAAAGGACTTTGGTAGATTCTCTGAAAGCATTGAAAAATGGGGGAAAGTCGATTGTTGTCGGCATCTTTGAGGATAATGATATCCAGATACCAGCAAACATATTCGTTCAAAAAGAGGTTGCTCTGATAGGTTCCCAGGGGGGATACCGCATGGATTTTCATATCGCTTTGAAGCTTATAGGGAGTAGCGATTTGAAGCTTGGAGATATCATAACCCACACCCTGCCCCTCTCGGAATTACAAAAGGCCTTTGAACTTTTACTGGATCCCAATAGCAATGTCATCAAGGCTGTCATTCAGATGGATTAGACGGGAAATCGCAAGTTTCCGAAATGTTAAGATTAGATGTGTCAGTTGAAACACCTTGAGGAGTAGATTCAATCAAAATTTTAAGTTTAGCTGATGGATAGACACAAATTTCATATAATTTGACGGTTAAAACTATCACGAAAATCGGTGTTCAATTTTTTTTACAATACTCAGAAAAAGGAGGGTGAGGTAATGGCTTGGCCGATCGAACATTTTCACTACATCCCAGCGCCGTCGAGTTTTATCGAAATGATGCCCGGCGCCATGAAGGCGATGACTCAGTGCGCGGCCGTTAAGCCGGGCGAAAACGTGGTTATCGCCTGTGATACGAATAAACTTCGCATTGCGGAGGTTTTAGCGGCGGCGGCCTATGCAGTCGGCGGCGTGCCGACTATCGCCATGTTTCCACCGACCATGGCTCATGGTGCCCAAGTGCCTAAGGCTGTAGTGGGAGCCTGTGCGCGAAGCGACGTGTTTTTTCTACCGACCAGCTGGTCCATGACTCATACGGACGCCAGGATTGAAGCCATCCGAAACGGTGCACGCGGCAGCACCATGTGCGAGGTCACTGAAGACTGTCTTTGCGCCGGCGCGATATTAGCGGACTACGAGGAAAACGATCGAGTGGCGCGCAAAATCGGCACCTTACTTTATAAAGCCACGAAAATCCGGATGACATCCCCTGCCGGGACGGATATCGAGGCGGAGATAGCTGGCCGGCCGGTTCAGTACGAAACCGGTTTATTCCGGGAACCCGGGCAGTTTGGTGCCCTGCCGAATAGTGAAGTGAATATTTCTCCAGCGGAAGGCACCACAGAAGGGGTGTTCGTAGGGGACGTCCGCTTGATGGGCTACGGAATCATTCGGGACGAACCCATAACTGTGGAAGTGAAAAAAGGCGAAGTGGCAAGTGTCCATGGCGGGAAGGCCGCGGAATATCTCACCGAGACCCTGAAATCCTTTAATGACCCCAAAGCGTATAACTTGGCCGAGTTCGCAGTCGGGCTGAATCCAAAAAGCCGGGCCTATGCCACTAATTTAGAAGATTTGGGCAAACTCGGTTTCGGACACCATGGCATCGGCAGTAGTTATGCCATCGGCGGAAACATCCTGGCTCCTTGCCATATCGACGTCATCTATTCTAACGCACGATTGGAGGTAGACGGAAAGCTGGTTTTGGATCAAGGAGAAGTATTGATCTGAGTTCA
>CAYSUA010000117.1:6995-12502 GCA_964433795.1 uncultured Desulfobacteraceae bacterium
AGTTGTATTCGGATGACGCCAACCAGGTTGCTGAAGAATTCAGATCCAAAGGCCATGAAGTCGAAGCGATAGCAACCAATGTTTGTCAATTTGAAGACGTTGAAAAAATGGCTAAAACGACTTTGGATAAATTTGGTCGTATAGATGTCCTGGTTAATGTGGCGGGTGGTTCAGCCGGAAGGTTTATCAAGACCGGATATAGTAATTTCGCCGAATCATTTCCCGAACGGTGGTATGAAATTATCAATTTAAATTTATACGGAACATTGAACTGCACCCGCACCGTCCTCCCATATATGGTTCAAAACAGGCGGGGTAAAATCGTCAATTTGTCCTCGGCTGCCGGGATGATCGGCATGCGCCGTGCCGCCGAGTACGCTGCTGCCAAGGCTGGTGTAATCGGGTTCACCAAATCCGTAGCCAAAGAAGTGGCCCCTCTGGGAATCTGTATCAATTCGGTGGCGCCGGGTGTGATTGGTACCCGCAGGACTCAGAACGTGAATAAAGATACTCTGGAGGAATGGATCGATGGGATACCCTATGGTCGGCTGGGCAAACCGGAAGAAGTCGCCCGGGCTATACTGTTCTTGTCCACCAGCGATTCTGATTACATTACTGGTGAAAACATTCCCGTGACCGGCGGTCAGGTTCTGGGGCCCAAAGGATATTAACATGGATTAAGGCCGGCCGGAGGCCGTGGGGAGACTGCTGAATGTATTTCCGATAGGCCGGCATTCGAGTGCTAAACAGACGCACGACTGGAGGTAGACGGAAAGCTGGTTTTGGATCAAGGAGAAGTATTGATCTGAGTTCATGAAAATAGCGAAATGCTTTAATCACTATGAAGACATTCACTAAAGTGGAGGGATAAAATGAAACTGAAAGATCAAGTGGCCATTGTTACCGGCGGTGCTGGAGACATCGGCCGTGAAACGTGCGAGCTATTTGTACAGGAAGGCGCTAAAGTCGTCATTGCCGAGTTGTATTCGGATGACGCCAACCAGGTTGCTGAAGAATTCAGATCCAAAGGCCACGAGGTTGAAGCGATAGAAACCAATGTTTGTCAATTTGAAGACGTTGAGAAAATGGCTAAAGCGACCTCGGATAAATTTGGGCGAATCGATATCTTGGTAAATGTGGCGGGTGGTTCAGCCGGAAAGTTTATCAAACATGGATATAGTGATTTCGCCGAATCATCTCCCGAACGGTGGTATGAGATTATCAATTTAAATTTATACGGGACTTTGAACTGCACTCGCGCCGTCCTCCCATATATGGTTCAAAACAGGCGGGGTAAAATCGTCAATTTGTCCTCGGCTGCCGGGATGATCGGCATGCGCCGTGCCGCCGAGTACGCTGCTGCCAAGGCTGGTGTAATCGGGTTCACCAAATCCGTAGCCAAAGAAGTGGCCCCTCTGGGAATCTGTATCAATTCGGTGGCGCCGGGTGTGATTGGTACCCGCAGGACTCAGAACGTGAATAAAGATACTCTGGAGGAATGGATCGATGGGATACCCTATGGTCGGCTGGGCAAACCGGAAGAAGTCGCCCGGGCTATACTGTTCTTGTCCACCAGCGATTCTGATTACATTACTGGTGAAAACATTCCCGTGACCGGTGGTCAGGTTCTGGGGCCCAAAGGATATTAACATGGATTAAGGCCGGTCGGAGGCCGCGGGGAGACTGCTGAATGTATTTCCGGTAGACCGGCATTCGAGTGCTAAAAATCAATTGATGGGATTTGTTACACTGGACGAACCAAATTTTATAGACAGGAGGTCCACATGGATCTAGAACTTAATGGCAAAACAGCCGTTATTACAGGAGGTAGCGCCGGGATCGGCCTGGCGATAGCCAAAACTCTGTTTCGGGAAGGCGTTAAAGTGGTTCTGGCCGCCCATGCCATGGTTGAAGAAGCGGTACAAGCGGTCCAGAAAACGAGCTCCGGTGATGAAGTGGGCGTATCAGGGATCGAAGTCGATCTGATGGAGGCAGGCCAGGCACAGGCAGTCGCGGACCATGCTCTCAAGCAATTCAAACGGATCGACATACTAGTCAATTGCGCTGGCGCTGCCAAGGCCGGATCTTTCCTGGAATTAACTGATGATGAATTCCTGGACGCTTGGAAGCTGAAGCTTCTCGGCTATATTCGTATGGTCCGAGCTGTCTTGCCTCAGATGATGAGCCAAAAAGACGGCCGCATCGTCAATATAATCGGCGCGGCTGGCAGAACGCCTGTACCGACCTTTCTGGCAGGCAGCACGGCCAACGCTGCCCTGATAAATTTCACCCGTGGATTGAGCAAAGAGATCGCCAAACACAATATCCGCATCATCGCCGTTTCCCCCACGGTGGCGGCAACTGAACGAGCGAACCGACTTGCTGAACAGACCGCTCAGGCTCAAGGCATCAGCGTTGAAGAAGTGATAGCCGAAACCGCCAGCAGCATTCCTTTGGGACGAATGATCAAGCCGATTGAGATTG
Source organism: uncultured Desulfobacteraceae bacterium (assembly GCA_964433795.1). Taxonomy (GTDB): domain Bacteria; phylum Desulfobacterota; class Desulfobacteria; order Desulfobacterales; family SURF-15; genus DUZK01. The sequence continues at coordinate 9,480 of CAYSUA010000117.1, forward strand.
CCGATTTGGTTGCGTTTTTAGTTTCTGACCGGGCTGCAGCTGTAACAGGAGCGGAAATATTGATTGACGGGGGCCAGACGCCGGGCATATGACCTCTTAGATCGAAATTTTTAAATAAACAGAGGATTTAAATGATGAAAACCACTCTGCATATCAACGAACATGATGTCACCGGAGATAGATTCGAATCCCCTTTTGCCCGAACGATCAAGCATTTGGCAACGCCCTGGACCATGGGCACGAATAAAATATGGCTAGGGCTCACCATCATTGACCCTTCCAGCCAATCGAATCCTCACAGTCACGAAGAGGCTGAGGAAGTGTTTTATGTTATCTCTGGAGAGGGACGAATCCGCGTGGGAGAATCCATTTTTGACGTGTTTCCAGGAAGCTGTGTTTTCGTCCCCCCTAACCAGGAACATCAATTGATAAATACCGGATCGGAAATACTCAAAATTGTCGCTACAACATCGCCGGCGCCACCAATGGAGCAATTCAGTGCGGTGCACTTGAAGTCGTAACTCTCTTTATTGAAGCATCCGGAGGTATATGATCGGTATTCTATCGTCAAAGCTTTATTAGATGTTGCCTCAAAGCAGTGGTCAGCTGCAAATATGAGATTAGGTTCTGTTCTAAAATATTATTAAGGAAATGTTTATGTCAAAGCCAAACAAATCAACGATCATCGATATAACCAGTATCAACGAGAAAATTTATAATTTAATTAAACAGCGAATCATAAATTATGAATATCCGCCCGGACATAAAATTACTGTTAAAGAGTTGCAGGATGAATTGGGAGTCAGTAATAGCCCGATCAAAGACGCTCTTTTTCGTCTGGTCGGAGAAGAGTTGGTAGAAATTAGCTCCCGGCGTGGGTCCTTTGTTAAAGACGTAACTGATCGAGATGTAATTGAAATTGACCAAACCAGAACCATTATCGAAACCGGGGCTGTGGAGCTGTCGGTGAAAAAAATAACTGACCAAGAGATTGAAAACTTTGAAAAACTTTACCAGGCGACACTTATGGAGTTAGAAGAATTCGATTATAAGGCTTTTATGGAAAGAGATAACCAATTTCACCTTGCAATTGTCGAAATGACGTGCAATCAACGCTTGGTGAATATATTTAAACGTTTAAACGGTCACATGCAGATTGTCCGCTTCCGGTATAGGAAGAAACCAAAAAAGAGACTACCCTGGACGGATAGCGATCACCAGGAAATACTGAACACAATAAAGGCCCGGGATCCTGATCGGGTAAAAAGGTGCCTCATCGAACACCGGATGAAGACAAAAAGCGCTTTTTTGGAAGAAGGGTTCGATGGAGACAATGGATCTCATTAGGTTAAAGACCAGAAAAACTTCGATACCGTATTGAAGCGAGCCGCCAAAGGAGGCGTCCCCAAAAGGCCGAAAATTTAAAATAATTTCAATTGAAACTATTAACATCGGTTGGGGCAGGCACCATGAATGATAGAAGCTCAAAAGTAACCATCGGCGATCTTCGATTAATAAAGCAGCAGGGAGAGAAGATCGCCCGGGTAGTGCTGTGGGATTATCCCATGACCTGCATTGCTGACCGGGCCAGTGTAGACATGATACTGTTTGGCGACTCCGTCGGGTGTGTGTCCTCGGCCACCCCAACACCCTGCCGATAACCGTGGATGAGATGGTTTATCACTGCAAAGCGGTCACTGAGGCACCAAGCGCAGTTTTGTGGTCGGGCGATATACCGTCTATGTCCTATGAGGCCAGAGTCGCGGATGTGGTCCGAAACGCTGGTTGGCTGGTGAAAAAGGCCGGTGTTGATACGGTGAAAATCGAGAGCAGCGCATTTATCAGTGAAACAGCCCACGCCATCTCTGAATCGGGTATTCCGGTTCACGGCCTTATCGGACTGACACCACAGAAAGTCAAACAACTTGGAGAATTCAAGACCCAAGGGGAGACCTTTGGATCGGCTATGGAATTGGTCAGGGTGGCCAAGATGCTGTCCGATGCCGGACATCATCATCAGTGCGGGAGCCGGTTCCTTTTGTGACGGCCAGAGTGCAAATCTATAGGATATCATCGGGATGTCCCAAGAAAAAAAGCCGAAGTTCTCCAAACAATATGCGTATGTGGATTCAATTGTTGAATCCTGCATCAGAAACTATCGCAATGAAACGGAACAATCGATATTCCCCGCAAAGGAACATTGTTACGAAATCGAAAATGAACTCGTTGACCGATTCGGAGAAAAAGCCGAAACTCCCAAAACAATGGAAGAAGAACAGGATTAAGCCATTACTCTGCTTAAGAGAAGAATAATCGACATGGACCTGGCCGCAGCCGCCCAACGGTTGGACGCCCGGTTTTTCGGGAATAAACTGACCGTAAAAATCTGCGGCAAGGTTCTTACTGTGGATACCGAAGGCCATCTCTCCTCCGACATCCACATTTATTCATGGATATCCGCTCCTTTTCTCAACTAGGTGATTAACAGCAAAGGGACGCCGGTTGGCTACGAGCAGGGAGATCTCAGGTATGTGCTCCCTGCGGTAAAAATCTATAATCGGGATTCTAACAATGGTCCAGTCAATGGGGGTAGGCCATAGACGTGACGATCATAAAGGGGTTCTAATTCAGATTCGCTCTGTACATCGCAAGTTTTTGAGGGTACCCAAAACTCAAGATTACGAGCGGTTAGAATCATAAGTCAGCGATGTCGATAAAATTTCCCATTTTTTTTGATTTTCGGCTTTGCAGGCACTCCATCTTTCTAATGTACTTCTCAAGATCAATTCCCTTTCACCTTATCTCGTATTTTTCCAGAACATTTGAAAGTGACGACCTTTCTGGGTGGAAGAATTGTATTCTCATTAATCCTTTACCCTTGCAGAGTGAAAACTTGCCTACCTGAACCGTCTTATTTTTTACTTTCCAAACTGTGATTCTTGCTGTAGATCACAACCCCGCCCAAACTTTTGATAAGAGAATTTATGTTGCGACTATACCTAACCATTTAAAATTATTAGAAG
>CAYSUA010000118.1:0-12435 GCA_964433795.1 uncultured Desulfobacteraceae bacterium
TGGAAACACCAGAAAGTGCCCATGCCGATTTTACCGATTTATGGATGGGCACTCGTTAATTTAATGGTATAGAAATTTCCTTTTTATAGCAGTTGCCCATTGCAGATAACCGGATAGAAAACTCCACGCAATTCGGGAAATTAGTATCGTGTTGTTTAAAATCAGGGATACCGATATAATAACTATTTGGAACAATAATCCACAAATAGGCAACATGACATTCCCATGTTTCGAATATTCAGCAGCCTTTTGCAACTCTTTCTGTTCACATCAGCAGTCCTTGTTTGGTCGCTACCCGCATTTTCTGCGACACTCTCTATGGAGTACACTGTAGGGTTCAACAGCCGATTTCAGATCAACAAATGGACTCCCATAACCGTGACCATTGAAAACAGGGGCAAAGCCGTCTCCGGCAAACTGGAAGTGTTGGCAACCTCCGGCAGTGAATATCATAGAAATGTGTATCAGGCCACATACAGCCTGGAGCTGGATCTTCCATACGGCTCTAGAAAACAGTGTTCCTTTACCGTCTTAATCGAGTCTTTCACCCATGATCTTATTATTCGGTTTCAGCAGGATGAAAAGACGATCGCCTCCCAATCCATCAATTTGAGAACACATTATACACACAATGAGCTGGCCGGTATTCTGATTGACGGCATTTATCCCGAGGTTTTACCGGCATTTCCCAAAAGCCTGTCTCCCGTTCATCTCCATGAGAGGTTTCTGCCGGAAACGTGGTACGGATACGATGGTGTCAGGCTGCTCGTAATGGAAGCCGGAAAAGTAAACCGGCTGAGACAGCCGCAGCTGAAAGCCCTGGAAAGATGGATACGCCAGGGCGGTTTTCTTGTGGTTACCGGGAGTATAAATGCAGGCGTTTTAATGGACCGGGGCGTTCAGCACCTGCTGCCCATAACCGGATACGGGCTTAAAAAATTCAATCGATTGCAGGCATTGTCTGACTTCAGCGGACAGGAAATCGTCAACCCGAATCCGTTTCTCGTATTGCACGTCGGGATTAAAGATTCGGATGTGCTTGCAAAAGAGGGTAATATACCGCTGGTGATAGATCGCAAACTCGGAAACGGAAAGATCGTTTTCCTGTCATTTGATCCCCATTCTCCGCCGTTTATACGCCTGATGAGCAATCCCGGTTTCTGGGAAAAGATCCTCATGGTCTCTCCCAAAAGCGATACGAAGCTTATGATGTTGCCGGCCCAGAGAATCCTTCAGGTAATGCTCGCCTCAATAAACATGGGTTTTCCAGGCTACTGGTTCTCCAGCCTATCTGTCTTCCTCTATCTTTTATTGTTTTGGGTATGTGTTAAAAAGCTGAATAATAGTAAATGGAGAAGTGTACGGTATTTATTTTTAACCGTCATTTTCTTCTCCCTTGCCGGTACCGGATATTTCCTCTTTTCTTCCCAAAAAAATGCATTGTACAATAGCTTTTGCCGCATAAATTTAACTGAAAAAAATGCCAATTCAGACGGTGAATATATTCTCGGAATGTATTCCATCGGGGAAGAACCGTATGACTTGTCTTTTACAGAGTCTCCCATGCCGGTGAGGCATGTTATATCTGAAAACTCGACCCAAAAAATTCCGAGTCCATACCGTATCAAGCAGACAGGCCTTTACAATCATATCGTGGGATTATCCGGAAAGTGGTCTTACAGCTTTTACACCGCCCGCCCCCGTTTTGAATTTCCCGTTCTTGCAGATGTACAGGCAGATGGAGAACACCTAAACGTGATGATTGAAAATCAGACACCCTATGAGATTGTGGATTGTCTGATTTTTTACAACCAAAGATTTTATGAAATTAAAGATATCCCATCCGAAAGTAAAGAATCGAGAAGGATCGCCAAGTCCATGATCGATCTCCAGACGGTGTATGACCCGGGGGAGCCAAAATCCATGAATATTAGAGGAACCAGGAGAGAATCGACATTTTTTAATACGATGAAGAATAATCTGAAAGATGATCTCCGGTCTGCCATACACGCGACAGCTGAGACGGATAAAAACACGGTCTACATCACGGGATGGATAAAAGCCGACATTCTGAAACCGAGCTTTGCACAAAAAGATATAACCGGGGAAGGGGTAACGCTGATCAGTTGGAAGGGGAGGTTATAGAAGCGATTTTGAAACCGGTTTACATTGAATCATATTACCGTCGTAAGTCATAATAACATGATGAATTGGGATTATTTATATGATGAATCTGAGAAAACCTTGACGCCCTTTTTTTCAGAGCCGATCCTTTCATACCATTTCAGGTGTTTAATCATTGCAGGCATCGTTTTGCTGATACTGTGGCCGAGGCTGCCCTTTTATCATTTCCTGGAAGCATCGCATGCGCCTCTTTTATTCTTTCAGGTGTTTGTGGCCGCAACCATACTATGCTCCTATCTGAGTCTCCGATGCGGAAGAGGTGAAATGGTTCAGAGAGATTATTTTTCAGAATATTATGAAGAGCCGCCCTGCTTTGAAAAAGAACGGAATTTTTTCACATACGGGCTGGTGGGATTTTTGTTGCATACGGCATTTTTGGTACTGCCGTTTATTCCCATACTGATCATAGCAACGACAGTATCATGGCTTCCTTTTGCACTCTTTGCAAAGGCCGTCATTGTTCTGTATGCTAGTGCATTGCTGTGCAGAATAACGGGATTTTTACTCTATCTTTTAGGTGGAAGGCTGAGTTATTCGGGTTACTTTATCGCCCGGATTTTTATTATTTTCTATCTGTTTGCGACCGCCTTGTTCTACTCCCGTATCAACCCGTTAAATATTCTTTACAGACTTAACAAGGATGTAAAATCGGCGGGAAGCCCATTAGATTCATCTTTCGGTTTTTATATGGCGGCTACGGGGGTTGCCCTTTGCACCCTTATTTTCATCTGCCACCTTCTGATTTTGAGATACAACAATCGCATGAAGGAAACATGAACTCAGCGCTAACTTTTCAGAGTCAGATTTCACGAATCAAAAAGCGGATATTGATCCATACGGTGGCGAAAGCCATTCTCACCGGCGCTGTTCTATTTTCGTTTCTTTACGGTGTGGCCATCGGACTCGATCTGTGGACGTGGAAATGGACAGAATTCTCCGTCGCAAATCAACCCTGGTTTCCGAAGCTGGCCCTGGTCGGATCTTTAGGATTCGCAATTATTCTCGCAGTCATAAATAAAAGCCGTTTCCTCGATATTTTGATAGAAATCGATCATCGATTGAATCTCAACGATTCGATCAGTACCGCATTTGAGTATCGACATCTCGGAAAGAAGTCAGAGCTTTCCGGATTGCTGATGGAAAGCGCAGCACAGAATCTGTCCAGGCTCAGCAGTGGAAAACTCTTTCCGCCTAAATTTTCATGGCTGCACCTTTTGCTGGGGGTTTTGATCCTGATGCATCTTTTGATAGCGATCAAGATACGAAACCCTTCCCAAACCGAATCGGTTGTCGTCTCTTCCAAGGCCATCCAGTTGGTCGACTCCTATTTGCATGAACAGATGATCCGAAAAAAGAGGCCTTCCAAAGGTTCTGAATCAACGACTCGCAGAAAGATAACCAGCGATCTTAAGAAATTGTCCCAAAACTTGAAACGCTCTTCGGCCTCCCGTGATCTTATGGCCGGTTCCGTCGGCAGGATGCTCAAAGAGATAGAAAGCGGGCAGACCATTGTGGCCAAGGAACTTGGTGAGCAGCTGAAGCTCCATAATATTGAAGAGATCCCGGTACAGGCCATGCAGCAGTTTGAAAAATGGTCCTTGACGAACATAAGGCAACTTCAGATGATGGTTGACCGGATGTTTGATCATCAAGTGCCCGAAACCATTTCAGAGCGTCTGGCCATGCTTGAAGAACAGCAACAGTTGAAAGACATGCTCGACAACCTGTTGGACGATATGGATGACCCGGAATCTCTGGGGAAAAATAGAAACGATTTGAACCGTGATAAGAAAAGCAGACGATATAGATCCGGCAGCGGTTTGGACAGATCTGAAGATTCGAACCAAGAGCAGGGGTTATCTGATTCCGATATTGGTGATGCGCATCCGGATGAATTGGGTGACATGGGATCGGGAGGGGAACGAGGACAGGGTGGCGACAGCGGCTTAGGCGATGGTGAAGCGTCGGACGATGCGTTTTCCCCTTCAGCCGGAAAGGGAAAGGCAAACGGTTCTCTCAAATCGCAAAAACCGATTGATTCGGCAAAGGGGGGTGCGCTTCAGGACCGATCGTTGCCGTCATCCCAAGATTATTACCGGGCCCATATTCGTACGCTGACATCCATCGGCCAGGCGAAACTGGATAACCAGAAGGTCATTCGGGAGTATCAAAAGGAAGTGGAAGGAATTTTGCAGAAAGAAGAAATTCCATTAAATTACCGTGCGTACATTCGCAACTATTTTTTATCCATCGGGTTGAGAAAGGAAAAATGAATATCGTGAATAACATATCGATGGCGGTTGAAAAGGAAAAGGCGGATTCCATCAAAGAGAATTTTGACCTGATTCTGGGAGAGCTTTCAAAGTCGATTGTCGGCCAGACCATGCTCATCAAACATTTGTTCATATGTTTGCTCTGCGGGGGCCATGCCCTCATCGAAGGCGTTCCGGGGCTTGGAAAAACACTCATTGTAAAGACCCTGAGCAGCATTCTGGATCTTAAATATTCCCGGATCCAGTTCACACCGGATCTGATGCCGGCGGATATTTTAGGCACGAACATGGTGAGCGAGGACGAAGGAGGAAATCGTCGGTTTGAATTTTATAAGGGCCCCATTTTCGGCCAACTGATTCTGGCCGATGAAATCAACCGGGCCAGCCCAAAAACCCAATCCGCACTGCTGGAGGCCATGCAGGAAGAAAAAGTAACGGTTTTCGGAACCGAATACGGATTGAGCCCTCCTTTTATGGTCTTGGCCACTCAGAACCCCATAGAAATGGAAGGAACGTATCCGCTTCCGGAAGCCCAGATCGACCGGTTTTTCTTCAAACTTAAGATCCACTATCCCAGTAAAGACCACTTGATCGAGATTATCGATAAAACCACCGAAGATTACCAGCCCGAGTTCAGCCCTGTGATCGGGGCAGATGAAATCCTTGAAATGAAGCGGGTGATCAAACACGTACCCATTGCCACCCATGTTAAGGACTACGCGATCCGGCTGGTAATGGCCAGCCATCCGGACAACGAGAACTCAACGGAAAAAATAAAGGAATATGTCCAATACGGAGCAAGCCCCAGAGGGGTTCAGAGCCTGGTACTGGCCGGCAAGGTGGGCGCATTGCTTGAAGGAAGATTCAACGTGTCCGTAGAAGATATCCGATCCGTTGTAAAACCGGCCCTGAGACATCGAATGGTACTGAATATAAAGGGAGAAGCCGAAGGATTGGATGAAGATCTGTTGATCGATGAAATCATTGAAGCCCAGGGTTGACCCGGCTTCGCTCTGAAGAGCTTCGCCGCGGTTGCCCGCCATTCGTCCTTGCTGCCTAGCAAGCGGGATCTACGCTTCGCTCCGACAAGCTGCAGGGCACTCTGGCGAAGGCAAACGAACAACGGGACCGATGAATGGCGTCAAAAGATGATACATTCCTTGATGACGATTTTTTAAATAAACTGGAAAAAATCAAGATCATCACCAAGAAAGGATTTCGAAGTCCGGATATGGGCGGGCACCGGTCTGTTCAAAGCGGGGAGGGAATCGAGTTTCTTGATTACCGAAAATATCAGGCGGGCGATGATTTGCGATATGTGGATTGGAGTGTCTATGGACGCATGGATAAACTGTTCATTAAGCTTTTTCATGCCGAAGAGAATCAATCGATCCATATCCTCATGGATGTAAGTCGCTCCATGGACTGGGGAGAACCATCCAAAGCCGTTTGTGCCAAAAAAATTGCGGCAGCCGTGGGATATATCGGGTTGTCCAATTTCGATAAGGTCGGACTGACTTCATTTGCCCATAAGATCCTGGATGTTCGTTCACCATCACGGGGAAAAAGAAAGTATCCCGAGCTGCTTCACTTTCTTCTGTCCCAGAGTCTATCACACGGTACCGATGTGAATGGTTCCCTTGCCGAATACGCTTCTATCAGCAAATCCACGGGTATCGTGCTTGTGATCAGTGATTTCTTCGACCCAAAGGGATATGAAGAGGGGCTGAAAGCGTTAACGTATCGAAACTTTGACATTCATGTCGTTCAGGTCCTGGACCATGAGGAGCTTTTTTGGTCGAAAACCGGAAACATTTCCCTCCGCGAGACAGAAACCGGCGAGAAGAAGTCTACGTTTATCGATCGGACACTATTGGATTTGTATCATCAGCGGGTATCGAAATACATATCCGATCTCGAGTCGTTTTGCAGCACCTATAATATTCATTACTACCTGCAAGACACCCGAATCCCGTTTGAAGACTTTTTGCTGGATTATTTAACCCGGGGGGCCTTGTTGAGGGGATAGATCTTTCATGCAGTTTGCCAACCCACTCATGTTCCTCACTTTAGCGTTTATCCCCATCCTTATTCTGATCCACGCGCTGAAATCCAAGCCCCGGCAGATAGAAGTCACCAATCTTTTTCTTTGGCAGGAAGTGCTAAAAGAAAGAACCAGTCATCTTACCCTGACTAAATTAAAAAAGAACCTTCCGCTTCTCCTTCAGATTTTAATGATCTGTTTGGCTGCGCTGGCCCTTGCCAATCCGATGCAGTTTTTTTTCACACACCAAAAGGGCAACATGATACTGGTCATCGATACCAGTGCCAGCATGCAGACGCGGATCGAGTCGCCGGATTTTAGAACCCGGTTTGACCAGGCCGTGGATAAGGCCCTTGAGATAATCGAAGATCGGAAGGGAGATCAGAAAATCCTCATCATAGAAGCGGGTAGAGAGCCGATGGTGAAATCCGGTTTCCTTGAGGATATAGGACAGGCAAAGCAGCTTATAAAAAAGCTGAAACCTTCCGATGCTTCGGGAAACCTTAAAAAAGCGGTTTATACGGCCATATCCTTTGTGGGTTCCCATCAGGAGGATGACATATATTTGATCACTGACGGTGCTGGTAGCGACTTTTCCGATATCATAAACATTCACCCGAGGATTTCTCCGGTGCTGATAACAGGAGGCAATAGAAACATAGGCATTACCAAATTCGAATTCCGCAAGCAGTTTGACCGAAACGACCGGTATGAAGTCTTGCTTGAGATAGAAAATTTTACGCCACGGGAGCAAGAGATGCCGGTCCGTCTTTCCATTGACCGCGCCAAAGTTTATGACACGAGGCACCGCCTCAAAGCCCATGAAAAAAGGCTTCTTATCCTGCCTTATTCAGGAATTATCAGCGGAGTCGCAAAAGCTTTTCTGGACATTGATGATGATTTTCTTGTGGATAACCGTGCCTTTCTTTCTCTGAGCAGTGCAAGGGATATCTGGGTGCTTCTGGTGTCTAAGGGAAACTACTTTATTGAAAAGCTTCTGGAATCTTACCCGAACATCATGGTGAACACCATAAGGGAAATCGATCCGTCGTTTTGGAACGAGCAGGTTTTAAGGCATGACATCGTCATTGTCGATCGCATGGATTTCCCGCCGATTCAGCGGGGCAATTTCCTCCTGATCGATTCCTATTCATCGTCCATACCCGTAAAAAAGGAAGGGAGCATCGATTTTCCAAAAATCCTGGACTGGGATCTTCGGCATCCGGTCATGAGCGATGTGGATGCAGGCGGGCTTTTTATTGAACAGGCCTCGAGAATAGCGACGGAGCTACACATTGAACCGATCATGGAGTCTTCACAAACCGGATTGATCTATGCTTTTGAATATAAAGGCATCCGGGCGATTACCATAGGCTTTGATATTACACGATCCGATTTGCCCATTAAAATTGCGTATCCGGTGCTGATGAGCAATATTATTAACTGGCTCAATCCCCACAAGCTGGCGTTATCTTCCATGCATACCCGCACCGGAGATCCCATCAAACTCTATTTGCAGCCCCAAACCGGGATCCTCTCCGTCCGGGGGCCCAGACAGGACTGGGAAAAATTTAATGTCGAATCGAATCCGTTTGTCTATACCAACACGAATAAAGTCGGAATCTACACATACGTCGAAAACAACAAGCGGAGATACTTTACGGCAAATCTCCTGGATGAGATGGAGTCGGATATCCGAACCCCGGAATCGGATTTTCTTCCAAAAGCTGTGAACATCGAACGCGAATCAGAACAAATAGAAGTGGGCCGGCCCCTCTGGGCGGCCTTTATCATACTGGCATTAGCAGTCCTGGTGCTGGAGTGGATGGTGTGGCTTAAGCTTGGATGATGAAAAAGAAAAACACTCTCTGCGAACTTTGCGCCTCTGTGGTGAACATAAAAAGAAACCGAATATAAGAGATATTAATTCAGATTCATGCCGATTCATATTAATCATGCATACTTCCTACTGATCTTGCTTATTATCCCGGTGATTTGGGCATTCACACGGCGCTCATTTCTATCTCAGATACCCAAGCGAAAACGTATTATTGTTTTCTCTGTTCGAGCCCTTCTCATTGTCCTCTTGGGGCTCACACTGTGTGATCCTAAATGGCTGACCCATTCAGATAAAGTGAATCTTTTCTACTGCCTGGATATGTCGGATAGCATTGGAAGTGATCAGAGAGAACTTGCAGCGTCTCTTATGCGTAAGACTTCTGCTTCCATGGGGGCGGAAGATCAGGCAGGGTTGATTCTGTTCGGAAAGCAGGCGTCCCTTGAACACGCATTGGACCGTTCTTTTCGCCAGGATGTATTTCGTTCCCAGGTTAACTCGAACAAGACAAACATCTTCGAAGCCCTTCAATTCGCTATCGGAAAATTTCCACCGAAAGGAGAGAAACGCATCGTTCTCTTCACGGACGGAAATGAAAACCTTCAGAATGCAGAAGACGTGGCTTATCAAGCCGACCACCTCGGTGTAAAAATCTATCCCGTACCCCTGAGCTCATGGTTTGATAGAAATGAAGTCTACATCAATTCTGTTCAATCCCCAACCGCCGTTTCCCTTGAAACGCCTTTTGAAATTCGAGTGGTTGCTGTGGGCTCATCCGATTCCAGGGGAGAGGTGGTTCTATTCAGGGATAATAACTTCCTTGCAAATCGAGAAATTGAGATAAAGCCGGGGAAAAATGTATATGTTTTTACCGACACCCTCACCGAACCGGGACTTGCGCTCTATAAGGCGGTGATCAACAGTGCGGATGATGCTTTTTTTCAGAACAATGAAGGGATGTCTTTTACCCGGGGAACCAGAAGATCCCAGGTGATGTATATTTCAGAAGAAAGCAGCAATTCAAATCCGCTGGCCGAGGCGCTCAAGTTGCAGGGAGTCGATCTTGTTCGCACGGATGTAAAAGCGATTCCGGGCTCTATTCATGATCTATTGGAGTACAACGCCATTATACTGAACAATGTATCCGGTCGTGATTTGTCTTTGTCCACCATGGAAAAATTTGAGAGGTACGTTAAAGATACAGGCGGCGGACTCATCATGATCGGAGGAGATAACAGCTTCGGTGCGGGGTTCTACAAAAAGACTCCCGTTGAAAAGGTTCTGCCGGTTTTTATGGATGCGCCGACGGATATCAAGTTTGCAAGACTGCTTCTTGTTTTTGTTATCGACAAATCTGCCAGCATGAGCGCCAGTTATTCGGGAAAAACCAAACTTGAGATGGCCAAAGTCGCGACGTTTTCCGCGATTGAAATGCTGAATCCCACCGACAGCATCGGCATCGTTGCATTTGATTCGGAATATGATTGGACGGTTCCGGTGATCAGCGCCGGAAGTCGAAAGAAAATCGCAGCTAAGTTGTCTGTATTAAAGGAAGGCGGTGGTACGGTTTTGTACCCGGCATTGAAAGACGCATATAAAGTACTGGATGGATTCGAGGCCGGAAAGAAACATATCATCGTACTCTCGGATGGAGAAACCGATGAAGCTGATTTCGAAACCCTGGTAAAATCCATGAGAAAGTCAGGAATTTCGGTATCCACCGTCTCAATCGGAACCGATTCAAAAATCGAATTGATGAAATCCATCTCGAAATGGGGTCACGGCAGAAGCTATTATACCGATGACCCGGGCACCATACCGAAGATTTTCACCGGCGAGACGAAAATCGTTGCTAAAAATCTGATCAGAGAAAAAAACATGAAGCCTCAGACCATGCTTTCGGATGAAATGCTTCAGGGAATCGATACGGATAATTTACCGACTATCTACGGCCAGGTCATCACCTATCCGAAACCCGGAGCCAATGTCTTGATTCGAACTCCCGAAGGCCCGCTGCTGGCTGCCTGGCGCTACGGACTCGGGCGGAGTGTCGCCTTTTCTTCCGATTTGTCGGGGAGGTGGGGCCGGGATTGGCTGAAATGGGATCATTTTAGCCGGTTCGTTTCCCAGATGGTGAAGTGGACCCAGCGGCAAGAGGCTTCCAGCACCTATGAAGTCGATTTCAAAAGGAGAGGAGAAAACGGAACGCTTGTGGTCGATGCGCTGAGCCCGGAAAAGGGATTTATGAATTACCTGAACCTGAAGACAAAGATCATGTTGCCATCAGAGGCAACCAAAACCCTGTCTCTGGAACAAATCGCTCCGGGCAGATATCAGAGCGACTTTCCCGCCGAAGAAATCGGCCAGTATTACTTTACTCTCTATTCAGAAGAAAGCGATGAAACCGGACCGCCAAGAGTGTTCGGCTACGGGATTCCGTATACGGATGAGTTCAGAGATGTAGGTGTGAATCATAGTTTGCTGAATCGATTGGCCGCTTTAACCAATGGGAAAATGCTATCCCTGGAAGACGTTCCTGATGATCTTTTTTCTTCCGGCAGTGAAACCCGCACTCGCGAAAAACCGCTCTGGCCCTACCTGGCCTTCGCCTTTCTAATTTTTTTGCTGGCAGATGTTGCCATAAGAAAATTAATTAATTTGGGTCAGTAAGCGGGCCGGCTATAAAAGTGTAATTCCAATCAACGTATTGACAACGTAAATACGTTGATATATATTAATCCTATGCGAGTCGAATATACGGTTCAGGGAATCCAATTCGATTGGGATAGCAATAAAGCTGACGCCAATTTCCAAAAGCACGGCGTTTCCTTCGAGACCGCTTGCGAAGCTTTCTTGGATCCTTTTGTACAAAGCGTAACGGTCGAGGAAGTTGATGAAGAATTTCGCGAAGCAATTATTGGATTGACCATAGCTTGGAGTCTATTGCGCGTGGTGTACACTATTCGAAACGAGGAGACATTTCGTATTATATCGGCAAGGCCGGTTACTAAAATGGAAAGGAAAATATATGAAGAGTATTGACCTCAAAAAGCGCATGAGCAAAAATCGTCCGATGACTTCGATAACTCTTAGAATACCAGGGGACGTGATTGAGGATCTTAAACGCATCGCTCCTCAACTTGGTTTTTCGGGGTATCAGCCATTGATTCGAGCATATATTGGTCAGGGTTTGCGGCAAGATTTGGCTAGACTGGAAGGACAATTGAATGTCCAAAAATTTATCAATAGTCTTCGTAGGCATGGAGTTGATGCGACCACAATTGATGAAGCGATGTCTGAAGCAGGATAAAAACGGTCGGAAGCGGTACTCTCTTTGTATTTTAAGATAATCATAATCTTACCCCTTGAGGGAAATAATGGCATTGCATGGCTGGCAGCTAATTTGAGCTTGACCTGAATTAAAAGATCAGGGAATTCTACAATATCGTGAATCAATCATCTCCCCTTGGCGTCTTATTTACAGGGTATCTGAAAAACAGGTATACATTTTATCCGTATTGGACTCCCGACAAAACATTAAGGATATACTTTTAAATAGGTTTATCAAATCATAAAAACAGGCTGCTTTCCTGTGTAGAAAAAATCGCTTCGAAGAAGGGGATTGATTGATCCTCAGTAGTGAACGAACTGCTCAGGGGTGACATAAAGAACGCCGAGGCAGGGGAATAAATCGCCTTCGGCGAACATATCATTGAGCTCACTGTTGCGGATTAAAGCGTGAATAATGAAATAAACCAAGTAAAAAGGCTTTTGAGCCGATCGATCATGAAGAAAAAGACTTGATGGGGTCAATTGAGCGTGATGAGTGGCAGCCTGTTGAAAATATCAATCATGAAAAAAAGAAGGCAATAGCAGCTGCCCGGAATACGTTTCCCTTTTTTGCGGTATTCCCCCAATATACTGATATTGCCGCAATGATAAAAGCCGCGAAAATGCGGTAATATAAGCCTATATTATGTATTACCGCGATTTCGCGGGTTAATTGTAGATTCCGCCAGCACTCGGCCACCTATTCCGGTAACACTCGGCCACCCATTCCGGTAACACTCAGCCACCTATTCCGGTAACACTCGGCC
>CAYSUA010000119.1:0-12425 GCA_964433795.1 uncultured Desulfobacteraceae bacterium
TTACTTTGTTTAACCCCAACACATCCGCCACGGAATGTATGATGGTAATATCTCGAATCCCGACAAATGGACCGAAGGTGGTTTGCCCGTTGGCAATGGCGGAAACCATCACTTTGGGCACACCGAAGGGCAGCGCCTGCATGACCCGGGTACCCATGATGGTTCCCTGGCCACCGCCAAGACCCATGATGCCATCCATTTGTTTTTCTTCATAAAGCTTGCCGACGACCGCACTCGTACCGGCTGCCATGGTCTGAATGGCAAAATTCTTGTCGGCCTTGGCCAGTATGATTTCGAGGGTCGTATTCGCCGCCGCTGCAACCTGTTGACGGGAAATGGTAGGTTCAAAATATGGCTCGCCCATGATACCGCAATCGATGGTGACGGCGATATGGCCCCTTTTTTCAACGAGTTGTTTGGCAAATTGAATTTCAGGCCCTTTGGTATCAAGGGTTCCGATCAGAACAATTCTTTTTGCCATAGGAATAATTCCCTATCCGCTATCCTGTATCCGCTATTTTGGATGATCAGGAGAAGCGAACTCAGTGCAATCCGGCGAGCACGGATATACATCGTATTTCAACTGCATGGGGTCATGGGTCATTAAAATATAATCAGAGCGCCTGATCACCTCTTCCATACTGCTCCATATTTCAAGGATGTTATAGAATCGTCCCGGTGGCGTCAGCGGCCAGCCTTTCTCTTTGTTCGGTCCGAAACATTCACGAAGTAAAACCAAATCCCCGATCAGGGAATAGATGCCGGCTTCGGTGTGGACCGACACCGCCATATGCCCGGGGCTGTGCCCGGGGGTTGGATAAACCCGGACACCTTCGAGAATTTCCTCTTCACCTTGGATCAAATTAAAGTGGCGTCCTTCAAAAGGCCGCTTAATGCCTAGAATGGGGGCTTCATAGGAGTTCCAGTAAAATGGAATAGGGTTGAGAGCGAACCGGTATTCGGTTTCGCTGGCATACAGTGTTGCTGTAGGGAATTTATCCAGATTGTAACAATGATCCCAGTGCAAGTGAGTAAAGATAATGATTTCGATTTCATCACAACCGATCCCGAGAGCTTCCAGTTGTTCATGGATCGCTTGCCCGGAGTCTTGGCGTCCATCATGATGATATTTCTCGGAATGTTCCGTATCGCTCATGCCGGTATCGACAAGTATTTTACGGCCACCGCCTTCTATGAGAAACGTAAAGACCGGATGCTCGATTATTTCCCCATAGCCTTTTCCATAAGTGCCGTATAATCCCTTGTCCAGGAATTGCCATCCGGTCTGTATCTGGCGAATGGTGTAGTGGATCATCTGGATCTCCTCTCATTTCTTAAGCATCTTTTTCAGGACCGTTGGGCTCGATGACGACCTTGATTGCCCCTTCCCGTCGATTCACAAACGTATCCAGAGCAGTACCAAAATCCTCCAAGGGAAAGACATGGGTAATCAGGTTTTTGACATCCAACTGACCGGATGCGATCAATTTGAGTATCTTGGCAGCGACGTTAGGATTTGCCTTGACACCGAAGATGGCTATTTCATTTCGGCAAACATGCTTATAGGGTATCGGCTCTTTGACCGAATCGTCCGGGACAGCCAGAAGACCGATACGTCCCCCTTCTCTGACCATCATTATTGCTTGTACGAGTGTTCCGGGTGCACCGGAGCATTCAAACGCTTCATGAACGCCTTCACCATTTGTAATCGCCCGAATCGCTTCAATGGGATCCTCTTTTTGAAAATCGACCAAAATGTCGGCTCCCAGTTTTCCAGCCGCTTCCAATCGAGAGCCTCTACCCACCGCGATGACTTTGCCAGCTCCTCTGATTCGCGCGATTTGCATCGTCAGAAGTCCGATGGGACCGGGTCCAATTATCACCACGGTTCCACCCGTGGTAACACCGGTCATGTTCATGCTGTGCATACCGGGTCCTGCTGTGTCGACCACGGAACCCTCCTTAAACGATACGTTATCCGGCATATGATGAATACTTTTAACCGAATACGTATTGTATTGGGCATAGGCGCCCTGGTGTCTGAATCCATAATGGCGCATACCCGTTTCAGTGATACCGTAGTTTTCGCAGAGGTTATAGTGACCGGCGATGCAGTTGCCACAGAGTCCACAACCCTTCCAGGCTTCACCCGCCACCCGATCGCCAACCTGAAAACCGACGACGTTTTCACCCAGCGCCAGCACTTCACCTGCCCATTCGTGACCCGGAATAAACGGATAGGAAGGCGGCCAGTAGCCGGGAAAGCCTCCACGAACCACCTCCGGATCGGTTCCGCAAATTGCCACTGCCCGAATTCGACACAGCACTTCATATGGACCCGGCGACGGGACGGGTTGGGTTTGAATTTCATACGATCCCGGTCCGGTGAGGACCAGGGCGTTCATGTCAGAAGGAATCGTTTTTTTCATGTCACTTATCCTTTGGGATGCCCTTTTCGGTCAAAGCACTCTATCATGATAATGGTTTCAGCATGTATAAAAATTTCATTTAAATTAAAAATGTTTCAGTAATTATTAAAATTATTAAGAGCAATCCATATTATTTGTCAAGAAAAAAGAGCGTTGAAATCGATGCAGACCAGTCGCCCGCCGCAGGGATATGAATTGTTCTATACTGAAGCGGTATGGTTAATTCGCTCCGATATCATTCAGTTTACAGAAGTGGGCTTCATATAATCATCCATTCCATTTTTTTCTTGACAAATATCATTCAATAATTTTATGAATTTTTAACTATCCCTAAAAACATTTCATAAATAATAAAACTTTCAAAAGCGATAAAAAATGATCTCTGGCCCTAAAAGCTTCGGAGAAAAGGTTCGGGCCTTGCGCAAACAGAAGGGGCTGACCCTGAACGAACTGGCAGAGAAAACCCAGCGATCCATCAGTCTTCTGAGCCAGATCGAAACCGGAAACATAAACCCTTCTTTTAGCAGTATGCAAACCATTGCCGAGGCCTTGGAAATCAGTATCGGTGAGATGATTGTCGATGAAGCGAACGCCGAGGAAGAAGACTTTAATCTCCTGAAGCCGTCGTCCCGGAAAGTCTTGGTGACCCAGGGGGGAGTCCAACACCAACTTCTGACCCGTGGCATACCACTTCCCTTTGAATTCATCATCGTTGAGGTTCCACCCGGCGCTTCAACAGGCGATTTCCTGTACGTACACGACGGTGAAGAATGCGGATTCCTTCTCGAAGGAGAATTGGACGTAGAAATCAGCGGCCAAAACTATCATTTGAAACCGGGAGATTCGATTACCATTAAGTCCAACATTCCTCATCGACTATCGAACCCGGGTAAAAAGAAAGCTTCGGCTGTATGGGTGAATTCAGCGCCCTATATTTTTTCAACACAGTAGAAGAACGGAAGAAGGTGTTGGTTTAAATTCGAATCATTTGAAAGGAGGTGGTTGTAAAACGCATTGGATAGAGAACAGTTTTAATGATTTATTGTCCATCGCAATCTAACAAAAACTTAAGGAGGAAACGGGAATGAAAAGATTATGTACAATACTGGCGATTATTGGGCTTATTTTTTTGTTCGGCGCGAATATGGCCGTTGCTAAGGAAAAACAGCCCAAAGTATACAAGCTCGGTTTTGTCAGCAGTCTCAGCGGCCCTTTGGCCCATGTGGCCGGTACCCAGAAAAATGCCATCGCACTGCTGGTTGAACAGATCAATGCCAAAGGCGGCTTGGACATGCCCTGGGGCAAGGTTCCGGTAGAACTCACGACCAAAGACGACGAGATGAAACTGGATGTGGGCGTTCGTCGTTTCCGTGAACTGGTAGAGGGGGGAGCACATGGTATTGTGGGTGCTGTCTATAATCCCATGGCAGCGGCTTTTAACGAGGAGTGCAAGATTACGGGCACACCGTATATTCCCGCTTGTGTGCCGGCGCTCGATTCCTTTAAAAAGGGTAATCCGGCTGTGGCTACCTTTTCAGTCGCCTTTACTCCCTGGAGCATCGGCTATCTGACGGCGGATGCTCTGATCAACGGGCTGGGCAAAAAGACTTTCTTTTATCAGATCCGCTCGGATTCCTGGGGGCAGGTGACACTGCAGGGTTTTAAAGACGGGCTTAAGGAATTTGGCGGAAAGTTGCTGGGCTATGAGGAATTACCCAAAGGCGCGCCGGATTATTCGACGGTGATCAACAAGGCTTTGGCGCTTAAGCCGGATGCCTTCATCACCAACATGTTCGGCGGAGATGCGATAGCCTGTTTAAAAACAGCCTATGACATGGGCCTGCACAAGGTGAGCACGCTGGTCAATTCCTGGACTGCCTATGAAGTTGCCATGGGAATTCCGATAGAAGTTGCTGCCCAGATGTACGCACTTACCTATTATTATTATGATCTGGACAGTTTTAACAAGGAACTGGCCGACGCGGGTCGGGAATTTAGCTCTGCTCATATGAAGAAATATGGACATCCGCCGGATGCGTACGCTGTGTTGGCGTATACTGCTGCAGACGTTCTTTTGCAGTCGGTTGTACAAGCCGGCAGTGTGGATGATAAAAAAGTCGGTAAAGTACTTGCCACGGCTAAATTCGATACGCTCAAGGGCAAGAACAACTTCCGAGAAGACCATCAGATTGAAGGAAAGTACCAGGCTTTTTTTGTCAAAGGTAAACCGGCCGACAAAAGAAAAAATAAATATGATGTATTTGAAATCATCGGTGCTTACGGTGGAAAAAAAGCGCTGCCGCCTTTGAAAGACCTGGGATATTAATCTAACCAATTTGAAGAATTAAAAAGTAGTTACTTCAGTGGCCTTGTGCCACTGAAGTAACGACCGAATTTACAGGGACGTTTTCAGAATTACGAGGTAAAATATGAACAACCAGCCAGTCGTAATGACCAAGGGGGTTACCAAAAGATTCGGAGATTTTACGGCGGTAAACAACGTCGATTTCGAATTACAGGAGAAAGAGACCCTGGGAATCATTGGCCCCAACGGAGCAGGCAAGACCACCTTTATCAATCTGATCAGTGGGTTTTATCCTCCAGAGGAGGGTCAGGTATTTTTTAACGGTAAAGATGTGACCCGTTTAAAACCGGCACAGCTGGTTAAACTGGGTATCGCCCGGACCTTTCAACTGGTCCATGTTTTCGACAACCTGAGTGTATACGAAAACCTGGGCCTTTCCTATTATCGCAAAAGAGAAAATAAATCGTTTACCCTTCGTTTGTTTACCAGCAGCCTGAGACAGGCCGACATTCGGAAGCAAGTTAATGAATCTCTTGAAATGCTGGAACTGGATCACCTTACGGGTGAGATCGTCGGGAACCTGCCCTTAGGCAGTAAAAAAAGACTTGAGCTCGCCATGGCCTTTGTCGCAAATCCGGACATTGTGATTTTTGACGAGCCCTTCTCTGGACTGGGTGATCAAGAGATCGACGAAGTGGTGACTGTGATTAAAAAATATACTCACGATAAAACCATTTTACTGATTGAACACAAAGTATCAAAACTTGAGGATTTTGTGGATCGGCTAGCCGTCATGCATGAAGGTGAAATCATTTGCTGCGGTGGGTGCGAAGAAACGCTGAACGATCCCGAAGTCCGACGATGTTATTGGAAACTGGATACATAATCAAGGTGGTTACCAAAATGAACACGAATGAGATGTTATTAGATGTAAAAAATCTCAACGTTTCTTACAATTCCCTGCATGTATTGTTTGGCGCTTCAATCCAGATCGCCAGAGGAGAGGTTGTTGTCGTTGTCGGTAGAAACGGTGCCGCTAAAACCACACTGTTTCGGACCATTGCCGGCTTTCTAAAGCAGGATTCCGGATCGATTGCTTTCAAAGGGGAGGATATCGGTCAGATGCCGGCATATAATGTTGCCATCCGTGGGTTAAAATACATTCACCAGGATAAGCATGTTTTCCCGGACCTGACGGTCAGGGAGAATTTGGAACTGGGTGGGTATGCGACCAAAGATTATGACTGGGATCGCGCTCTGGAGCATTTTCCGAAAATAAAAACGTTGATGGACCGCAAGGGTGGGAATCTCAGTGGCGGTGAGCGGCAAATGCTGTTGATGGCCCAATCGCTTCTGGGAAAACCGGAATTGATCCTGATGGATGAACCGACCGAAGGGCTGGCACCCCATTTCATCGATGATTTGAAAGTCGCGTTTAAAGAAATCAGTAAAACCACGACTATGGCGATCATTGAACAGAACCTGCCGTTGACGGCGGAGGTGGCCGATCGTGTCATTGCCATGAAAGAAGGCAAAATTGTTGCTGAAATTCAGGATAAGCAGGAAATCCGGGATCTGACGTTTGAGAAATATTTATAATGTGACCAGAAGATTTGTTTTTGAGATAACGTAGGGGGGTAGATGAACACCAACGATAACATCATAAGATATATAAGAGGCCCTATTGTAATGATAGCGCTTCTGGTGATTACCAGATATATGTTTCCGAGCAAGATGACCTTTTTGTTCGAAGTCAGCACCTTCGGCATATACATTATCGGCAATGGGGTTCTCTATAACTACATGGGTATGGTATCTTTCGGGCAACCTTTTTATCTGGGCATCGGGGCATACACGGCAGCGCTTTATCTCGCGTGGGTCGGAAATAACATTTTTATTGCCATCTTCCTGGCTATTCTGATGGGGGTAGTAACCGGTCTGCTACTGGGGCCCGCCTATATCCGTTTGAGAGGAGATTATTATGCCCTGATCAATGCATCCACATGCGCTATGGGGCTTTTTCTGGTCGAGAAGATCATGCTGCCCATCACGCGGGGGGATGACGGGCTATGGTTCCGTTCCCGCATGCACGAGACCCTTTTTTTGGATTTGAGAAAACCGAACGATGTATTCTTCTTTACCATGATCGTTTTGTTTGTGGTGCTGGTTTTTTATACCTGGCTGGACCGTTCGACACTGGGCGCTTCACTGCGCGCCATGAAAGCCAGCGAAAGCAAGATGCAGTTTCTGGGTTACGATACGTTCAAGCTGCGCTGGACCGGATATACCATGATGACGACCCTGTCGGCTCTGGCCGGCTCTTTGTATGCGATCAATTATGGTTTCGTGAATCCCAGCATAACCGAACCGGCCAGATCAGCCGAGGTGCTGGTGGCAACGCTTATCGGAGGCGGGGGGGTTTACGGACCTATTTTCGGAACACTGGCGTTTATCGGCTTAAAGGAATTGGGCACTTTTGTAATGGAATTATTTGGTAAGGCAGGATGGGAATTGCCGGTAGGCATCTTTATCATTCTTGTCTGCTTTAATTTCAAGGGCGGTGTCTGGGGTACCCTCCAGACCATCGGTTCAAAAATCAGGGGAAAATCGCCCAAGCCGTCAGTCTGAGAGTCAAATGGAAAGGCAGGGCAGATGACGGGTTTAATGCTACAGCAAAAATGAGGGCAAAGTTATGTTTGAATTGTATGTATCCGCGGTCATTTATGGATTAACCATCAGCGGTATTTTATTTCTTGTATCTGCCGGCATCAGTATCGGTTTTGGTTTGATGCGGATTATCAACATGGAGCAGATGGTCTACTATACCTTTGGCGCTTATATGGCCTATGCGTTGACAGCATCTACAGGGAGTTTCGTTCTGGGATTGATTTGCGGTACGCTGGTGGCCGGGGCTGTGGGATTTATTGTAGAAACACAGCTTTTACGGCGGGTATATGGAAAAGAGCTGATGTTTACCATGGTCGTGACATTCAGTGTGTTTATGATCGGAATCGGCCTGGTCCAGATTATCTTTGGACTGGCCAGCAAGCCGGTGGGTGTACCTTTCCGGACGATGGTCCCTGTTTTGGGTGCTAGTGTGCCGTTGTATCGGATCATGGTATTCGTGATCAGTATCTCTGTTTATTTTTTAATTGATATATTTCTGAATAAGACCATTGTCGGTAAAGCGATCCGGGCCGGTATCGAAAATCCCGAACAGGTACAGGGCCTGGGGATCAATATTCGCAAGATCTTTACCATTACCTTTGTGGTGGCCAGCGGTCTGGCCGGTTTCGGCGGGGTTTTGAACTCGCCGATGGTGGGCGTAAACCCCTACATGGGTTTTGAAATGCTTCTGTACGCTTTTGTCACGGTGATCCTGGGTGGTCTGGGCAGTTTGAAGGGCACCCTGGTTTCAGCCCTGATTTTAGGACAAGTAATTTCGGTGGGCGGGACCCTTTACGGTCCTTTGGCCATGGTCGGCCCGTTCGCCGTCATGTTCGTGGTGATTATATTCAGGCCTACCGGTCTGTATGGTGTGAAAAGTCGTGCATTCGGGTTTGGCGAGACGGACTAATATGTAAACTGAAAAATACAAACGCAGTGCCTTGAAGATACAAACAAGGTGCTGCGTTTTCTTTTGCAGCACTAAGGGCTCATAAAGTTAAAATACTAAAGGTGATTCATTGATGAGCAATAAAGCAAAAACAGTTGTTGTCATCGGTACAATGGACACCAAGGGTCTCGAACTGGCATATTTGGCAGTGCAAATAAAGGCTGCGGGCTGTCGGGCCTTGTTGATGGATGTGGGAGTCCAGGGAGAAAGCGAGGTTGCCGCTGATATTTCGGTAGAAAAAGTGGTTGGATGTATTGGCGAAAACATTGAAGCGATCCGTTTTATGCCAAGAGGGGATGCAGTTGAGAAAATTTGCCGAGCTGCGGCCGTCTGCCTGAATCAGATTGTCGATTCCGATGAAACCCACGGGGTTATCGGTATGGGCGGATCTGGTGGTACAACCATCTGCTGTGCGGCCATGCGAGCGCTTCCATATGGGATCCCGAAATATATGGTTTCCACCCTAGCATCCGGTAACACCCGCTGGCACGTGGATATTTCCGATATCGTCATGATCCCTTCTATACTGGATATCAGTGGACTCAACCCGATGTTGCAGATGGTGCTGAACAATGCGGCAAAGGGAATCGCCGGTTCGGTGCAGGGTCATGAGCCGTACTTCGCATCCGGAAAAAAAGTGGTTTCAGTTACCATGTACGGCACCACCACCCCCGGCGTCAGCCGGGCCCGTCGACGCATCGAAGAAGCCGGCCATGAAGCCTGGGTGTTTCACGCATCCGGAGTCGGAGGGAGGAGCATGGAAGCATTAATGAACATGGGCCGGATCGATGCGGTAATGGATATGACACTTGCGGAAGTGGGTGCCCATCTGGTAGGGGGCCTTCACGATGCCGGGCCGGATCGTCTGAAAGCAGCTGCAGTTTTGGGCCTGCCCCAGGTAATCGTTCCGGGTGCTGCCGATACCATTGTCTTGCCGCCCCGCAATCAGGTCCCGGAAAAGTTTCACGGACGCATCCTTAATTTCCATAATCCAACCATGACCACGATGCGTACCACGCCCGATGAGAATGTGGCCATTGCAAAATTTATTTCTGAAAAGCTCAATCGAGCAAAAGGACCGGTGTGTGTGATGTTGCCTTTGGGTGGGGTTTCAAGCATTGACAGGCCTGACAAGATATTTTATGACCCTGAGGCCAACGAAGCCCTGTTCACCACGCTGAGAAGTGAATTGTCAGACACAGTCGATATTGTTGAAGATGAGCATCATCTGGACGATCCGGAGTTTGCCGACCGGGTGGGAGAGACGATGATAAGTCTAATGAGACAGGATTAGCTCCTAACATGCGGATTGTTTGACTGAATTATTCAGGTTGTTTGATTGAGTATTGAAATCAATGGGCAATTTGAGTGTTCAGTGTTCAGTGCTCAGAGTTCAGGAGGGAACAAATGCAAGACACCAGTTTTTCTTTCCTGGACACTGAACGCTGAACCCCTGAACGCTTGCATTGTCTGAGACGTTGGAACAGTGATCGATATTGATTAGAAAATTAAGGTAATTTCAAATACGTTTGACTATATTTAAGGAGGATTAAATGAAGCAGTACACCCGCGAGCAGGTATTAACGCGACTCAATGATAAACTGGATTCCGGCCGAATTATCGTTGCGGCCGGTGCTGGTACGGGAATATCCGCCAAGTTTGAAGAAGAAGGCGGGGCGGACCTGATCATGGTCTTTAATTCTGGAGCGTATCGGATGCATGGATTGGGTTCCCTTTCCGGATGGATGGCTTATGGCAATGCCAACGAGATTTCTTTGGAAATGGGCGAAAAGCAAGTGTTGCCGATTGTAAAAGACACCCCCGTAATTTGTTCGGTCAATGGCACCGATCCTACTCGCGTCATGGAGATCTGGCTGAAAAAGCTAATGGACGCAGGGTTTTCCGGTATAAACAATTTTCCGACCATGGGAATGGTTGATGGCAATTTTGGCGTTGCTCTGGCAAACACGGGAATGGGTTATGACAAAGAAGTGGAAATGATTGCTATGGCCCATGACATGGGCTTCTTTACGATGCCATACGTATTCACACCGGAGGAGTCTAGGATGATGGCGGAAGCTGGGTGCGACTGCTTGCTGGCTCACGTGGGATTGACAGCCGGTGGCTCCATCGGGGCAACCGATACCATGTCGATAGACGAAGCTGCCGATCGAACCCGTGAAATGGCCGAAGCTGCCTGGGTTGTGAATTCAGAAATATTGATCCTGTGTCACGGAGGCCCCATTTCTACCCCTTCGAATGTAGAAGAAGTCCTTAAAAGAGTAAAAATAAACGGTTTCGTGGGAGCTTCCAGCATGGAGCGGTTACCGGTTGAAAAAGGAATACGGGAAACCACAGCCGCATTTACAGCGATCAGGATGCCCTGAGCGAAGCGTGACTCGATTACGGATGAAGGATACAGGATACTCGATGCTTGGCCCTCCTCCTCTTATCAACCGTTTTTGAATAAAGAAGGATAAGCGACTTTTTGTATTGAAAAAAGGAGTAAACATATGTCGAAAAAAATTGGATTTATCGGACTCGGGATCATGGGGCGCCGAATGGCGGCTAATCTGAACCAAGCCGGTTTTGAATTGGCCGTATTCAATCGTACCAAAAAAAAGGCGGATTCGCTTCTAAGCATGGGGGTCAAATGGTGTGATACACCTGCTCAATTGGCAAAAGACATTGATGTACTGTTTACCATGCTGGCACACCCGGATGCCGTGAGCCAGGCGGCATTGGGAGAGGACGGTCATCTCGATTCTCTGAAACCGGATACCATTTGGGTGGACTGCAGCACAGTGAATCCCTCTTTTGCCAAAGAGATGGCAAAAGAAGCTGGAAAATGCAGGGTGAGACATGTTGATGCACCGGTTTTCGGCACCAAGAAACCGGCGCAGGATGGAACCCTCGCTTTTTTTGCGGGCGGAGAAGAACGTGATGTCGAAGCCATTAAACCCTACTTCGATACCATGGGAAGCTCGGTAAAATATGTGGGGGATCATGGTATGGGAGCTTCCATAAAGATGGTGGTGAACGTTATGCTGGGCCAGAACATCGTGATGTTCTCAGAGGCCATCGCTTTGGGCCGTTCGCTCGGTTTGTCACAAGACATGATGTTTGAAACATTGCTGGGTGGACCTATGGCGGCACCGTATTTATCCATCAAGTCGGCAAAAATAAAAGAGGGACGATATGAAGCCGACTTCCCTCTAAAGTGGATGCACAAGGATTTGCACCTGGTCGCGCAAACCGCATTCGAAAGCGGAATCCCGCTGCCGTCCGCCAATGCGGTTAAAGAAGTATTCGCAAAGGCAAAACAGGCAGGACTGGGTGATAAGGATTTTGCGGCGATATTTGATTTCATTGGATCGAATACCTAAATACTAACAGCAGGAGATGGAAATGACCACCAAAGCATGGAATAAGTCCTCATACCTGCTGAAAAAGCATTAATATTGAATCGTAACCTGTCATGTTCATTCTATGAAAGGGTTTTGATGATGACGATTATTCTGCTTATTTTGCTTGCACTGGCTGCAGGCGCGTGTCTTCCCACTCAGGTCGGCATTAACACTCAGTTGAACCAATGGGCCCGATCCCCTGTATTAACTGCCGCCATATCCTTTGCGGTGGGAACTGCCTCACTTGCGGTCTATGCTCTTGTGTCCCGGGTTCCAATGCCGCCAATCTCTGCTATTTCCAAGTACCCGGTATGGATATGGGCCGGGGGTTGCTTCGGGGCCTTTTTCGTGTCTTCATGTGTCGTTCTGGCCCCCCGGCTGGGAGCGGTCACCATGGTGGCGCTTATTGTTACCGGCCAGATGACGGCCGGTGTCTTGCTGGATCATTTCGGTCTCATCGGATATGCGACTCACCCATTGAACCTATGGCGAATGGTTGGTGTTGCGCTGATGGTAGGCGGTGTGGTGCTGGTAAGGTGGTTCTAAAAGGATGTCAACTTAATCGGGTAATAATAAAATGCAGACAGCGATTTATATCATTTTCACTTTCCTTATGGGCATCATCATGTCGATTTATTTGCCGATGAACAGTTCGGTTTCAAAATATA
>CAYSUA010000120.1:0-10756 GCA_964433795.1 uncultured Desulfobacteraceae bacterium
CAAAATAAACACCGTGCCCCAATAAATGCCCGGGCTATTACCGAACGTGTTATTCATACCGGCCAGCATTTTGATGACAATATGTCCCACGTATTTTTTGAGGAGTTGGATATTCAAAAACCCCATAGCAACCTGGGTATCTCAGGCATCCATCATGGAGCCATGACCGGCAGAATGCTCGAAAAAATTGAAACGGACCTTACCAAAGAGAGGCCCGATCTATTGGTCGTTTATGGGGATACCAACTCGACCCTTGCCGGTGCTCTGGCCGCATCCAAGCTTCACATTCCGGTTGCTCATATCGAGGCGGGGTTGAGGAGCTTTAACCGGTCAATGCCGGAGGAAATCAACCGGGTGGTTACCGATCATATCGCAACGCTTAATTTCTGTCCGACCCAAACGGCTGTCGAAAACCTGAAACGGGAAGGGGTGGAGGAACATGTCTATGACGTCGGCGATATTATGTATGACGCATCGCTATATTACGGTCCGAGAGCCCAGGTAAGAAGCCATATTCTTTGTGACCTGAACCTGAAACCCAAAAACTACTTGTTGGCAACGGTTCACCGGCCGGAAAACACAGATGATACAGCACGCCTTCTATCGATTTTCAAGGGATTGATGCTTGCTTCGGAGGAAATTCCGGTAGTGGTTCCACTCCATCCGCGAACCCGGAAAGCCCTTGAACGTACAAATGCATCCATCCAAGAATATAATAATTTGAGATTCATACATCCCGTCGGTTACCATGATATGGCAATGCTTGAGAAAAACGCCCGGCTTATTCTCACGGATTCGGGTGGGGTACAAAAAGAAGCTTTCTTTTATCAGATTCCCTGCCTTACACTTCGAAGTGAAACCGAATGGGTGGAGCTGCTTGAAATCAGTTGCAATGCGTTAGTCGGTGCCGATACCGATCTGATTTTAGAGGGCGTTAGAAAAATGACCGCTAACATAACACCCTTCCCCGCACCTGAAACCCTATACGGTGATGGGAAAAGCGCAGAAAAAATACTCAAAGAGATTTGCCGATTTCTGAAAGGGTGATGCCACTTGAGTTACCAATGGATTAATACCCATGAGATAGTAGGGATCGAAGATCACCGCGTGGTCGTGTTCGGCGCAGGAAAAGGGGCTGAGGAGTTTTTATCCTACCTGCAGGCGTCCGACATCAATGTGACCATCGAGGCCATCGCCGATAATGATGAATCGTTTTGGAGCAACACGCTGTGTGGGTATACAATTGTGTCACCTGAAAAAATAGGAGACATCCCTTTCGATAAAATCGTCGTCACGTCGATTTCCGGGAGAGAGTCCATTACTCGTCAGTTGGAAGATATGGGATTTCGATATCCGGATGATTTTATCCTTATCGGTAAATATACTAGTGCACATATACCGAATTTTAAGAAATTTATCTCAGGAATGAAATCCTTAGGGTTGGATAACCGCATCAAAGGCGCTCATTGCCTTCATATCGGACCGGGTGGATTTCTTGGCCTTGAGGTGTTGTTATATTGCTTTGGCATGTCCCGTATCACGTCCATCGATAAATATACATTTGCCATGAACTATCCGGAAATAGCCGGTAATCAGGAAGATTATTTAAAAATCAGACAATCCATCGAATCGCTGGCGGGAAGTGTTACAGAAAAAAGAGAAGCCCTTCGACGATTTGAAGAGATTATTATTTCAAGAGGAGATCGGATCTATTTGAATCCGGACCGCATCGATTATATCTGCCCTGTGGATATGATCGATCTTCAGTTTGTGGATGAAAGCTTCGATTTTATCTTATCCTTTGCAGTCCTGGAGCATGTATCACATCCCGGTGCGGCCGTAGAGAACGTTGC
The DNA here is from genome assembly GCA_964433795.1 of uncultured Desulfobacteraceae bacterium. Taxonomy (GTDB): domain Bacteria; phylum Desulfobacterota; class Desulfobacteria; order Desulfobacterales; family SURF-15; genus DUZK01. Next base: position 1,854 of record CAYSUA010000120.1, read on the forward strand.
GAGAACCCTAAAACAGGGAGGAATCGGTTTTCATGGGATAATCACGAGAGATCACCGTTGCTTCTCAAGTGTATCGGGTTATCACCCCTTTTCATTCCGCTGTCACAACCAACGTGAGTGGGACAGGATCAACCGGAGAAAACTGTATCAGAACCGATTGCTGCCCATTGAATGGAAAGCCAAATTCATTGAATCCGGTCTCCAGATTCAAGAGTATCATATCACGGAAGAAATTGAGATTAATGATCAGACACTGTCGAGTTTCCATTCCGATTTCAACAAATTTTCATTAAAAGAACTCTCCGAAGCTGACTGTACAATTATTGCTCAAAAACCGCCCGCAGGTGGTGGCACTAAATAAGTATTCCCGATTCGCTAAATTTCTGGCATACGCGATAGATCCTGTCTCCCCACCTTCGCCTACTTGATTCCCATTGTTAGGAAAAAATGAAAATATTATTGATCAACTCCCCGATTCGTCTTGATGCTAAACCAAGCTGTATCCCATACGGTCTTGCAACGGTGGCCAACACTCTTCGGGGTAATGGTTTCGATGTGGAGAGTTATGATATCAGCAACCAGCGACAGTTCCTTGATAAAATCCTTGAAACACTGAAAATAATGATATAATTTAACACATCAGAATCAATTTCCACCCAAATAATTAGATCATATTCTGGTTTAAGGACTTCAATGCCTATTACCGAGCATAGGATGGCCGAATATAAGGCCACGGCTACAAAACGGTGGCTTGAAGAGCAGAATGAATTATCCACAAGTTATGCTCGAGCCTGGACAATAGCAAAACAGGCCGCAGCCATACTCCGTGCACAATTTGGGGTTCATCGCATTGTTGTGATCGGCTCACTGACCTATAAGCAGAGGTATCATCAAAGATCGGATGTGGATTTAGCTGTATGGGAATTGTCCGAAAAAAAATATTACCGTGCTGTGGCTCGACTGCTGCACTTAGACCCAAGACACGAAATCGATCTTGTTCGAATTGAGGATGTCTCCGATTCTTTAAGAAAACATATTGAACAAGAAGGCATCGAACTGTGAAATCGGAATATATCGCTTTAGCTGGTCGAATGAAACGCGCTTTGCTCGATTTGGAGGGCGTAGTCAAACGTGCCGAGTGGCTTCAGTCAAAGGCACAGACGAGTGGTGATGACGGTTTCTTCGATGGCGTAGCGTTGAATCTGCATGGTTTTTATTCAGGGATTGAGCGGATATTTGAGGACATTGCCCGCACCGTGGAAAGAAGCATACCAAAGGGTATTGAATGGCACCAGGACTTGTTATTACAAATGTCAGCAGAAATTTCATCGATTCGTCCTCCTGTGGTTACAATGGATACACGTGATTGTTTGGATGAATATCGTGGATTCCGTCATGTGGTACGCAATGTATATACCTTCCGTCTTCGACCGGCTCGACTACAGGAACTTACAACACGGCTTCGGCAATGCTATCAAAACGTTGAGCGCGATTTGTCTGATTTTACCATTTTTCTAAAACAAATGAGCGAAGATTAATCCCAATATGACTGGAATTACTGAAAGAAAAGAGAGCCCCTGCCCTTCGTCACGCTTGCCGCGTCGCTTCTGAATTATTTTCACAATAATGGAAAAATGAAAATTTTATTGATCAACTCCCCGATTCGGCTTGATGCCAAACCGAGCTGCATTCCGTACGGTCTTGCCACCGTTGCCGCCACCTTGTTAAAGGCCGGCTATAATGTGGATATTTATGACATCAATGCCTTGAGACCTTCAGAAGATGCCGTCATCCGTACGTTGGAGAAAAAAACATGGGATGTGGTGGGGGTGTCGGGTCTCATCACCACCTATCGTTTCCAGAAATGGTTGATTCCCCTGCTGAAAGATATCAATCCGAAGGCACCTGTTATCACCGGAGGAGGGCTTGCCACAACCAGCAGTGAACTGCTGTTCGATCGGACACCGGCCGATATCGCGGTTATCGGCGAAGGGGAGCAGACGATTCAGGAAATGTGTAAAACTCTCAAATCCGGCACGGATCTCGACGCTGTCAACGGTATCCGATTTCGTCGCAACGGCCATGTTGTCACCACCCCTCTAAGAAAAAACATAGAGGATCTGGATACCGTCCCCTTTCCGGCCTGGGAACTGCTGCCGCTTGAGATTTATCTGAGAGAACCCATCTGGGGTGATGTGGCCGGAAATTCTTCCGGATTTCGCAAAGACGTCACGGTAAACCGGAGCATGAACATCATCGCCAGCAGGGGATGCCCATACTCATGCGACTACTGCTATCATCTTTTCGGTCGCTCAAGCTACCGGTTTCGGACGGTGGAAAACATAATTTCGGAAGTCGAGATACTCGTAGACCGTTACGGTATCGATTTCGCTGGGTTTGTAGACGACAACATGATGGCGTCTGAAAAACGCATGCTCGAATTTTGTGATGCCATGGAGAAAAAGAAATTCCCAATCACCTGGGGTTGCCACGGACGGGTGACCAGCGCTACCACCGAGATTCTTCATCGAATGGCGGAAACCGGATGCGTCTGGATCGGTTACGGTATCGAATCCGGTAGCCGGAAAATTCTGAGTGTCATGAGCAAAAAGGCAAGCGTGGAACAGGCTCGGGCGGCCATTGTCAATACCCGAAAGGCTGGTATTTTCCCTAATACCACGTTCATCTTCGGTTATCCCGGCGAAACGCGGGAGACGATTCAGGAAACCATTGAATTCAAGCGGGAGTTGGGCATCGAATGCGCCTCCTTTTTTGCCACGCCCTATCCTGAAACACCACTATATGAAAAAATCCGATCCCGTATCCAAGACGAAGAAGCATTCATCCAATCGCTCGGAAACGCTACGGAGTTTGCCATCAACCTGACTGATTTCGAAAATGACGCACTATTCGCCCTGAAAAAAGCTATGGATAAAAATAAAGATGTGGTTGGGTCATTGAAAGAATGAAGCGAAAATGAACATTCGAAGTGCATTGTACAAGAAAGGATTAAGACGTGGAATCATTCACCGATGACGCATCGCAGGCAAATATCATTGACAGCTATGATCAATTGCCTTATCCCCACATATCCCATACATTCTCACACCCTGAGTATCTGGCGAGCCTGGCTACCCTATACGGGCTGACACCACCGAAGGTGTCCTCCAGTCGGATATTGGAAATTGGTTGTAGCACCGGAGGAAACCTTTTACCCATATCCGTAGTTTACCCGGATGCTTACTGCCTGGGAATCGATATTTCCGACCGGCAGATTGAAATCGGTCGAAACATCGCGAGTCAAATGGACAGGCCCGGTAACATCGAGCTTAAAGCAATGGATATTGCCCGGTTCGATAAATCGTTCGGCCGATTTGATTATATCATAGCCCATGGCATCTTTTCGTGGGTACCCGACCCCGTCCAGGAAAAGATATTATCTATTCTCAACACCCACCTATCTCCATACGGTGTCGCTTACATCAGCTACAATACGTATCCGGGATGGCACACCAAAATTATATCCCGTGAATTGATGCTACGCAGCAGCAAAGGCCATGCGACCTGTAAAGAGAAGGCTCAAATATCCCGTCAGGTGCTTCAAACCTTTTCGGAAACAGCCATCCATACTGATGAATATCCTTATGCGTCATTTTTCAAGCATGTTAACGAAGACATCCGTCAAAAGCCCGATTTCTATCTTTACCATGATTACCTTGAAGAGAATAACACCCCCCTGTATTTCAGCGATTTTATCGAGAAGATACGGGGCAAAGGCTTACATTATGTGGGAGATACTCAACCCCACCTGATGACTTTGAAATTATATCCCAAGAATGTTCAGGATGCTATTTCCGGCATTGCAAAGGACCGAATCGAAGTTGAGCAGTATATCGATTTTTTGATCTCGACATCCCTGCGCAGATCGGTTCTCGTTCGCGCAGACCAACAGGTCTCTGATCATATAATACCCTCAAATATCATTTCACTCCATATCAAGAGCGCCATCATCGCCATTAAAGAAGAAAATCAAACATTAAACGACGACCAAAGCATGAAGTTTCTGTTAAAGTCTCCCATCCACCCGGAAATCGATGTCAATAGACCCATTACGAAAGCAGCGCTAAAGGTGCTGTATGAATCACAACCGGAAGGAAAAACATTTGAGGCCCTGGCACGGGCAGCTTACGCCATATTGGGACTTGATCCGGAAACCCTTCCCCAGGAGACCTTGCAGGAAAATTTAATCACGCTCTGCTTAGATCTCTCCGACGCTTTTAGCTACGGCGCCTTGATCCTTCGAACATCTCCGGTGCCCTGTATCCGTAATTCCGGTGAATTCCCTAAAGCCGCTCCGCTGCCTCTGGTTCAGGCGTCAAACGGCCAGCATCATCTCACCAACCATTACCATGAATCCATTCCATTACCTCCGTGGAAGATGGACTTCTTTACTCATTTGGACGGGAAGCACCATAGAGATCAGCTGCTCGACGTCATTTTAAGGTTAATCGAAACCGGCAAACTGACCGTTGACAGTCCGCAACCAACGACCGGTGGAATATTTGAGCCGAACAGAACTGAGGCAAGACATATAGTGGATCAAACACTGAGTGAGTTCAGTTCATTGTCCCTTATGGTGGCCTGACCGACAGCATACACTAATAATTCGGTGAAACGGATTTGATGATGATACCCTGTTTGCACTCAAAACTGCCTTGGATGAAAACCGGGATGTCCTTTGAGATTCGGACGCGGATAGGCGCAGATGAATACAGATTGAAAGGGTTGGGAAAAGGAAAAAAATATTATGATTACAAACTTGACATAGGTTGCACTTATCGGTATGCTTTTTTTGGCATTCAGCATACTTATAAATGCATACTTATTGATTTCGGAGATAAACCGATGAGCAAAGTCACAGCAAAGTATCAGATAACCATACCCAAGGAAATTAGAAAAACAATGAATATTATGCCGGGCACCACTATTGGATTTGAACAAAAAGCCGGCAAATTTTACCTTGTGAAAAACAACAATCTTAACCCTATTGATAAATGGCGCGGCAGTCTGAAGCTGAAGAAAACAACGGATGAAATCATGGCGGACCTGAGGGGTTACGAGAATGAGGGTATCGATTGATACGTGCATACTGTTCGATCTGCTTATTGATCAAAATCCAGACAGCATCGGAAAATTAGAAATACACCACCAGGATCACGACGAGCTCATCATCTGTGGCTTGGTCTATGGTGAACTTTATCCCTTTTTTGTAAATGGCAAAATGGATATCGACCTGTTTCTATCCGAAATAGACATAGGCGTAGAGGATTTCACAAAACAGGATTTTGGTTATGCAGGGACAAAATGGAGGGAATATTGCCAGAGAAGACGATTTAGATGCCCTTCCTGCGGCAGGGTAATCAAATTAAACTGTTCTCATTGTCACGAGAAACTCAGTTATCGGCAACACATCATTTCTGATTTTATAATCGGCGCTTTTTCAGAGTTACATGCTGATGGAATACTGACAAGAGATTATGGATATTATAAAACCTACTTTCCTCAACTGAACCGGCTCTAGCTTCATTTCATTTCAACTCTAAATGAAACTCTCTTATTTGATGCAAAATCATCTAATTTTCATCTCCAAAACAGTAAATTAATCGCGGGAACTCACAGATGACGGAGAAAAATCCGATTCTGGAAAAAAACCTGGAAGCCCTTCATAAAAAAATCCTGAACTTGGATTGATGATCGAGAGGAAGAACAAATGAATTCCGATTGTGATGAGCAGCTGTTTTTCCCTTCTGAGATAGTAAGCATCGACATAGAAGGAAGCACCGGCAAATATGAGATCAAAATCCCGAAGCGTGAAGTTCCAACAGTAAAGGATATTTTTGAAAAGCATGAATATGTCATAGCGAAAAAGATCGAAGAGAAATCGACAACCTGCTTTTCAACTTTCATCTACTGGCTTCACATTCCGACCATCTCGGTGCAGGGGTGTTGAAATATATCAATTCCGATTTGAAGGATGCATACCAGGCAGCCGATCGTGGACCCAGTGAAAGTCGAATGGTATCTAGAAATTCGCTCTAAATATCGATCATATGAGCATAAATAGCTGATTCGTATTGCACAATGATTGATCAAATCACAACGGAAGTCTTAATCATCGGTGCAGGGGCGGCCGGAATTCGTGCGGCCCTTGCCGCTTCCGAGGCAGGTGTTGAGGTCATCTTATTAAATAATGGGGCGATATGTGCTTCCGGCTCAACGTTTTCTCCCATCACAAAAGGCTGGGGTATACAGGCGCTGATCGGAAAAGAGCGAACCCAACAAAATCTTGAAGCATTTTATAATGAAATAGTACAAATCGGGTTGGGAAAATCCAATTCGGCCCTGGCAGGGATTTTGGTGGAGGAATCCGGCCCCAGATTAGAGGATCTGATATCCTATGGCATTCGATTCAAAAAAGATGCTCAGGGAAATATGATTCGGGTCAAAGGATGCTTCAGCAACTTTAAACGGGCGTTTCTCACAAAAGATTTCGCAAACCTGAAGCAATCGTTTCAATCCGCTTTACGTCGAGCAAATGTAAAGATTGTAAGCGGAACGGCTGTGGATCTCATCACCAGGGCAGATGCCTGTTGGGGTTGTTTGGCCGTCACAGCGGCTTTTGAACCTGTAAAAATCACTGCGAAATCCACAATTATGACAAGCGGCGGTGGGGCGGGAATATATACAAATCATCTGACCGGTGATAAGGCATGCGGGACTGGATATCACCTGGCACATCAGGTCGGGGGGGAATTGACCAATCTAGAATTTATCCAGTTTATGCTGGGCATTAAAAAGAGATCCATTTGTTGTTTTTTCCCGACATCAAGCCTTCAAACACCGGGCACATTGCTGGATTCATATGGAAATGACCTCCTGAACAAAACCATACCTTCAGCCGACTTCAGAATGCAGGCTGTTGAAAATCGACAGAGCCATGTGCCTTTCAGCTGCAGGGATACTTCCTATCTCATCGATAAAGCAATTGCAGAAGAAAACCGAGAAGGTGGACCGATTTGTTGGAACACCCCCGAAGATTCTTCCTTAAAGGAAGTGGTGCATGTCGCACATGCATTCAACGGTGGCATAAAAATCGATGAAAAGGCGGAATCCACCTTGCCCGGTCTCTATGCTGCCGGTGAAGCGGCCGCCGGTCCGCACGGCGCAGACCGGATCGGGGGGTGCATGATGACCGCCACTCAGGTGTTCGGAGAAAGGGCCGGTCGATTTGCGGCCCAACGTGCAAAAAACATCAAACAGTGTCCCTATACCAATGAAAAACCGCCGATATTTAAACTCAGAAAAAAAGCGCCGGATCAGAATTCATCAATAAACAGGCTGAAAAAGGATGCCTGTTCAACGATCAGCAAGCATGTGATGATTCTTCGAAATCAAGAGGGTTTGATCCGATGCCGGAAAAACCTCCAACAGATTCAGCAAGAAGCCGATACGTTCGGCTGGTGGGACATGAAGGATTTGAGCGCCTTTTTAGCCTTGCACTCTATCTTGACTGTAGGCCGATTGGTGACCGACAGCGCACTCGCAAATCCGGTATCCATTGGGAGCCATTTCCGAACCGATTCTCCCGCCAAATCCATCATATCATAGAGTTTTCACGATTTCCCCTCAGGTTGCGTCAGTATAGTCCCCAAAAACCGTCATGTTTATGACAAATTCGGACCGAAGCCGACCATCAACAGGCAATCGGGCAATCCGACTGTCTGCCTTCCTCCAAAGCCCAATGCAATCATAATCAGGGCTCATCTCATTTTCTTAACACCCTCCAGTTGCCTGAACAAATACCCGCCTGCCTTGGCATAGTAGTTGCTATTATTTTTGAGAGCGATACCCGGGAGTTTTGGGTAAATTTTCTAAGGAAATACAATCGGTGTGGCCGGTTTCGGATGACCCGAAAACAAATTATAAACTCCACCCCGATTAAAGATTAAATTATATTAAATCAATGGGTTATGTTCTTAACTACCGGACAATCCACGGGGGCGAAGCGCGCCGAATCACTCAAAAGACTTTTTTGAAATCATAAAACCGATACCGGTAATTTATGCCGGTTTTAATATCGGCTGATAATGTTTAAGCCGAGTGAAAGGATAGAGACAATCGTAATGGACATAGACTTTAATAAAATCGAACGGGTTATCGCCGCCTGTGAATCAGAGCAGGTGCTCCAAGGGGCGTTGGATACACTTGAATCTGAAAATCCGAAACTCACCAAAGAGGAAGCCATCATCAGGCTGCTTATCGATTTACCGGTGGCAGGATAAATTATGAATATACTGATTATACAGATATTGAGACTGGGGGACGGGCTACAGCTCCTTCCTGTTGTGAAAGGCATCAAACAGCTGAATCCCCAATCACAAATATCACTACTGACGTCAACGGCGGAAGCACCGATCTTTAACATTGAATCCGATATCAGCCGGGTCTATGTATTGAAAAAGGAGGAGATTGTCCAACTGATCGGCTCCGGCACAAAGACCGACATCCTCAAAGCCCTCCGGATTCTTCAGTCGGATCTGGAGCCTGTTTGTGCCGTCCAATGGGATTGGGTGATCAATTTCAGCCATACATTCTCTTCGTCGCTTCTGAGCACGATAATGGATGCGAAATACCGGTCCGGATGTGCCATGGGAGAGGATCGACGGCACCTCATAAAAGAGAAATGGTTTACCTATTCACTGGCCTCCTTCGCAAAGCGCCGGTACAGCAATTTCAACTGGGTCGACATAAACAAAAATATCGCAGGTCTTCCGGGTGTTCCACCATTGCCGTCCCTATCGCCTTCGGAACAAGCCCTGCAAGAAGCATCGGTCTTTATGGAC
>CAYSUA010000120.1:10766-12381 GCA_964433795.1 uncultured Desulfobacteraceae bacterium
TGCATCCCGGAGCCAGCGGTTTTCACAAACAATGGCCGATGGAAAAATTTGCCGAGTTGGGGAAACGACTTTCCGAAAACCATGGGTGCAAAATCCTCATATTCGGCGGCTCCCTGGAAGAAGATATTGCCAATCAATTAGAGGATCTTATCGGTACGAATGCAACATCTTTTGCCGGAAAAACCGATCTGGAGCAACTCAAAGCCTATTTATCACTGTGTGAGCTACTAATTTCAAACGATACAGGGCCGATGCATCTGGCCGCCGCCGCAGGAACGCCGGTCGTATCACTTTTCTTCAACACGCATTTTGTTGAAACCGGTCCTTATGGCGCAGGCCATGTAGCGATCCATCCGGATATTGCATGCTTTCCATGCCAGGGTACCGCCAAATGCCCCCACAAGGAGTGCCTCAATTATATTTCTACAGAAACCGTGGAATCAGCGGTTCTGCATCAATTGAATATCGAATCGGACAGAATTCCTGAGCGATTAAAAATAAGCGGAGATACGGTCAGAGTGTTTAAATCGACATTCGACCCATGGGAGAACCTGGATTGGATTCCCATGGATGGACGGCCCATGACCTTTCGCGAATACGAACGCCTCCTGTTGAAAACAACATGGCTCTATTTTACAGATATCATAAAGGGCGATGACGAAAGAGAATCACAGTATCTCCAAGCAGTAGTAGGAAGGTATAACCAAGCACCTGAAAACGGAAACCTGAAAAATGAAACACATAAATTCCACGAAAAGCTTGAAACCTTCCGTCAACTGATGAAAAAGGCCCAGACCATCTGTATTGACATTCAATCCGAACTGCTGAACCCGGAGATCAATCATCAGGTTATCGAACCCCTGGGTGAAAAATTGACGGAAGTAGAAGCGGAAATCGCCGAGTTTGACTCGAATTCATCTATCGGTTTTTTAGGTGAGCTGTTATCCGTATTTCTTGAAAATATTCCAAAAACCCACCCATTAGACTTATCCAGTAAAACACTCAGTCTATACCGGGACGTCTCGTCCATGACCGAAGGGATCATGAAACGATCAGCCGCCATCGAGACCTTCCTGGAGAGGGGTGAATAGATTCACCGAATGCTGTATTTAGGTTTAATCCCGGGTGAATATGTCGGCTGGGGGGTTTGCAGCAAATACCTCATTCAGGAAGTGCTGCGGCTCACCGATGCAACGGTGATCCATACACAAAACGAAACAAAATATCAAAACCACCGTATTGAAGGAAAAGTCTTTCATACCATCGGCGATCACCACTTAACCCGGGTCATGGATATCATCGGAACCGAAAACTACGGATACACCTTTTTTGAAAACGTCCTTCCTGAAAACGCCATCGAAAATGCCCGTTTTTTCGACACGATCTTTGCCGGGTCCTCATGGTGCCGAGATCGATTGGTCGATCGGGAAATCACCTGGTCGGATGTCCTTATCCAGGGGGTGGATCCGTCTGTATTCTACCCGATCACGGAAGAAAAACCAGGCGCAAAGGATCAATTCGTCATTTTTTCAGGCGGGAAATTCGAACTCCGTAAGGGCCAGGACATCGTCATACGGGCCATAAAGGTGCTCCAGGATCGCCATCCGGATGTTCT
>CAYSUA010000121.1:0-12291 GCA_964433795.1 uncultured Desulfobacteraceae bacterium
ACCTCCAAAGCCTATTCCTGTAAGTGACTTGGGCTTTGTGTCGACCGCAAAAAACCCGCATCCCTAACGGCTTAAATAAATATTGACAAAATCCATGTCATCACTTAACACCTAGAACTGTCTCTTCCGATTGACTATTCCTGTTTTCCAACAAAAGGGGGCTCCCATGCTGAAAAAACGTAAAAACGATAAAGACAAATTTTCCCTCGATCATACTCCGGATCCGGTTTCGGTGGAAAAAGACTCGGCACCTTCCTTCGGTCCGATGTCAAAGGAGGAAAGGACGGTCATCGGCCAGCATATTTCGGTTGAGGGCATTGTCCGCGGCAAAGAAAATCTGGTCATCGAAGGATCCATGAAAGGCAGTATCGAACTGGAAAAGCATCATGTGACCGTTGGATCTAACGGACAGGTGGAGGCCGAGATTCATGCAGACAGTGTAACCATCAGCGGACGCTTGATTGGTAATATCCATGCTCACGGGAAAGTTGAGATTACCAAAGAGGCTGACTTCAGTGGTGAGATCAAAGCCAAACGGATTTCAGTTGAAGACGGCGCCTACTTAAAGGCCGTGATCGAGCTTGAGCGCGACTCAAAGAAACAGGGAATGCCTGCTGCCGAACCGGTCGGAAAAGCATCGCCTTTATCAGAGAAACCTGCGGCTAATGTTCCCTTAGAGTCTTTCAAGGGGAAGTGATTGTATTGAGTAGCATCGCAGAAAAGTATTACGGAGATACCGCACCCGATTCCGAGGCGTTTAATTATAAGAGCGTTACCCTGAAGCGTTTTATTGAGGGTATTGAAAATAATCCGGATGGGAGGCTTCTAGATCTGGGCCCCGTCTTTAACGACAATATCAATTTCTTCTCTCATCGGGTAAAAAGGCTCTATATCTGCGACCTGTACCGACGCCTTGACAAAGACATCCGAGATAAACGCTCCCCCTCTCAATTTTCAAGACATTTGGACTATCCTAGCGAGACCTTTGATCGGATTCTGTTCTGGGATCTTGCGGATCGTTTGGATAATTCCAATGTCAGCCACATCCTGGAAAGATGTTTTGAAATGATAAAACCCGGGGGGATTATAATGGTACTAACCATGGGGGATCAGGTGTCTCCTATTGGACGAGATGCATTTATCGTAAGGGAAGACTATCAATTGTATCTAAAACCCCAAGTCTATCCCCATTTGGCAGCGCATTACCGCCAGAATAGGGATATCATGCACCTGTTATTACCTTTTACCCCTTTAAAATCTCTTATCTATAGAAACGGTATCAGAGAGTTTCTTTTTCAAAGAGATTAAGGCGCCTAAAAAAATCACCAAAAAATATAAAGGAGTGGAAAATGAGGATTACAAAAAGCATCTTAATTGTCGGACTTTGTTTGCTGTTAACCGCAGGTGTCGGGTTTGCCAAGGATAAAAAACTGAAAGCCGGGTTTGTTTATGTGGGACCGGTGGGCGATTTCGGATGGTCGCATGCCCATGATATGGGACGCAAATATGCAATGAAAAAACTCCCCTGGCTTGAAACCATATTCGTCGAATCTGTTGGAGAGGCCGACTCTGCAAGAATCATAGACCGATTGATTCAACAGCAAAAATGCGATGTTGTGCTGACCACGAGTTTCGGATACATGGACGACACGGTGGCTGCCGGCAAAAAGTATCCGGGCAAACATTTCATGCACTGTTCCGGATTCAAACAAGCAAAGAATGTGGGAACCTACTTTGCGGATCTCTACCAGATGTACTATCTGAACGGGCTTATGGCGGGCGCATTGACGAAAAGCGACAAAATCGGATACGTGGGCGCATTTCCGATTTCAGAGGTGGTCCGTCACATCGATGCATTCGCGCTCGGTATCAAGGCGGCCAATCCCAAGGCCGAGGTCCACGTGAAATGGATCTATGCCTGGGTGGGGCCGGACAAGGCCAAAGAAGCTGCTGAAGCACTGATTGCCGAAGGCTGCGACACGCTGGCTTTTACCGAGGATACCCCTGCGGTTATCGAGGTCGGCCAGGAACATACCGAAAAGGGAAAGCAGATATACACGTTCAGTCACTATAGCCCCATGCAGCCTTACGGTGTGGATTCCGTGGTATCCGGTCAGCTGGTGGACTGGGGAATCATGTATGAAAAAATCTTTCAAAGTCTTTACGACGGGACGTGGACCAAGGACGACATGTGGTGGCTGGCGGCCGAAAATGCGGCCATTCTTGGCGGTACGTTTAAGGACATCATCAATCCGAAATTTGTCGGTGCCCTGAAAGCGGTTAAGGTCAATACAAAAGATTTCGGATCCGTTTCCGTTTATGATCTGGTGGTGAAGCGATATGAACAGATGAAAAAGGGCACGGACCAGTTCGAGCCGTTCACCGGACCCATTAAAGACAATACCGGAAAATTGCAAATCAAAGCCGGAGCAAATGCCTCCAAAGGGGATCTGTTGAGTATCATGTACTATGTCGACAATGTCGTCGGTACTATTCCCAAATAGTATCGTCAATCAGGATAAAGGGGAGTCTGGAAAGATTAGGCTCCCCATTTTAATTTATCTAGATATCCAGAAAGCCCAAGCGGATATAATCGGCTTTGAAGATAACCCCATTCGAACTCAGACAGTCACACACCCCCGAATCGGCTCACCTCCAAAGCCTTTCGCGGTACTTGGCTTTTGTAGATAACCAGGTTAATTTATAATGTGGCAATAAGGTGGCGATACCACCGAAAGCCCCGGGATTTTCGAAAAAGCATGGAACGAATCGAACGACTTGAAATGATTGATATTTCCAAATCGTTTCAAGGTGTAAAGGCCAACAATGACATCAATGTAACCATTAAATCCGGTGAGATCCTGGGGTTGCTCGGTGAAAACGGTGCAGGCAAAACCACGCTGATGAGTATCCTGTACGGCTTGTATCAGCCGGATTCAGGGGAAATCAGAATCAACGGCAAGCGCATTGATATCACCTCTCCTGTCGAGTCGATCAAACACGGCATCGGCATGGTTCATCAGCACTTTATGTTGATTCAGAACCATTCCGTGGTTGAGAATATTGCCCTGGGATATGAAAAGACCCCCCTGTTTTTCCCTCAGCGGAAAATCAGTGACAGCGTGGTGGAATTTTCAAAGAAGTTTAATTTCGACATCGACCCGTCAAAAAAGGTCTGGCAGCTTTCCGCCGGCGAACAGCAACGCGTGGAAATCATAAAAGCGCTCATCAATGGAGCCGATCTGCTCATTCTGGATGAACCCACGTCGGTGTTAACCCCCCAAGAATCCAAAGACCTCTTCCGCATATTAAGAGAGATGAAACGGTCCGGACACCTCATCATACTGATCAGCCACAAGCTCGATGAAATTATCGAACTGTGTGATTGGGTAACCGTCTTGCGCAAAGGCAGTGTCGTGGGAAATGCCGTGGCCGAAGATGTGGACAAAAAAGCGCTGGCCCAGATGATGATCGGAAGGGAGGTGCTGTTCAGTTTTTCAAAAGAAAAGATTCCGAGACAAGAAAAAGTGCTCGAGGTCGATCAATTGATTGTCAACGGCGACAAGGGTTTCCCGGTGGTTAACGGCATCACCTTTGACGTTTTTCGGAATGAAATCTTCGGAATTGCAGGCGTATCAGGCAACGGTCAGCGAGAGCTGATCGAGGCCATCACAGGACTCCGAAAGGCGGAATCGGGCAGTGTAACCGTTAACGACAGGGAGATCACCAACCAGTCTCCCCGCCGCATTTATGAGAGAGGGATTTCGCATGTTCCTGAGGAACGGATCAAATTCGGTATCGCCCCCGGCCTTTACCTATACGAAAATGCCATATTGAAGCAGCACCATCGGAAGAAATTTACCAAACGGGCGTTCCTCTCTCACGGCTCCATCAAACGCCATGCGCTGAATCTCGTCAATTCCTTTAACGTTTCTACGCCCTCCATAAATGTCCAGACCAAAAACCTTTCGGGCGGCAACATCCAGCGGCTTATTCTTGGCCGTGAAATCAGTGAGAACCCATCCCTTTTGGTGGCGTCGCATCCCACGTACGGCCTCGATGTGGGTGCTACCGAGGACCTTCGAACTCTGTTGCTCAAACAGCGGAGAGAGGGCGGTGCGGTTCTGCTTGTATCCGAAGACCTTGAGGAGATTTTCGAACTCTGCGACCGAATCGCCGTGATTTTTCAAGGCCGGTTCATGGGGGCTTTGAATTCCGATGATCCGCGCCTTTGTGATATCGGGCTGATGATGGCAGGTTCCCTGCAGTTGTAATTTGTGGAAGTTGAAAATGATAAAATTAAGAATAACCTCGAGAGAATCCATTACAACCAAGCTATCTCTGTTGACACTGATTTCGTCCCTGATGGCCGGCCTTCTGGCCATCAGTCTGATGTTTCTCGCTTTTGGCGTGAACCCCCTTTATGCCATCGCTCAAATCTTTGCCGGTTCTTTCGGAAGCCTGTACGGCCTGAAAGAAACGGTGACAAAGGGAATTCCTCTGATTCTGATAGGCGTCGGTCTGGCGCTGGCATTTAGGGCGAAATTCTGGAATATCGGAGCTGAAAGCCAACTGCTGATGGGAGCGATTTTCGGTACATGGGTGGGACTCAACTGGGGACCGCATCTGCCCGCATACCTTGCCATTCCCCTCATGTTTCTGGCCGGTTTTTTGGGGGGGGCTCTGTGGGGGCTGATCCCGGCCATTTTAAAGATAAAGCTGTCCATAAACGAGGTGATATCCACCCTGATGATGAATTATATCTGTGCGGAATTTCTTACCCTTCTGATTGTCGGTCCGTGGAAGGGGAAAACCAAATTCGGATTTCCGTATACGG
The DNA here is from genome assembly GCA_964433795.1 of uncultured Desulfobacteraceae bacterium. GTDB lineage: Bacteria > Desulfobacterota > Desulfobacteria > Desulfobacterales > SURF-15 > DUZK01. The sequence goes on from CAYSUA010000121.1 coordinate 4,838, forward strand.
ACGATCTGCCGGCCTCGGCAATCCTGGGGCTCATTCCAGGATCGAGAATCCACTATGTTACCCTCATCCTTGCCGTCATCTCTGCCATTATACTCGGCATTGTCATCTACAAAACCAAATTCGGGTATGAGGTGCGGGTGATTGGAGAGAATCCGGATGCCGCCAGGTACGCGGGCATCGATTTCTTCAAGACCACCTTGATCATTATGGCCATCAGCGGCGGTGTGGCAGGATTTGCCGGTGTTGGCGAGGCTGCAGGAATACATCGCCACCTGAGTTATCCCGCCTCCATATCCTCAGGGTATGGATTTACCGCCATTATTGTGGCCTGGCTTGCCAAACTCAATCCGGTATATGTGTTGATATCCGGACTGTTTTTTGCCGGAATCCTGGTGGGGGGCGACGCTATTCAGATATCACTGGGTCTGCCGGCGGCAACGGTACATATTTTCAACGGAACGCTTCTGGTCTTTCTGATTATGGGAGACTTTTTTCTGAACAACCGGCTGAAAATACAACGGAAAGCTGAACAACAGAGGACGTGATTAATGGAAGAGGTGTTTGTTTCAGTCGCACAGCGCACGCTCATTACCGGCACGCCGCTGCTCCTAGGGACTATCGGAGAGGTTATTTGCGAACGCTCGGGTATTCTCAACCTCGGGGTGGAAGGCATGATGGCCATCGGGGCGGTATCCGCGTTTATTGTTACCTATGTATCTCATAATCCGTGGCTCGGCCTCCTCATGGGGATTATTGCCGGGGTATTGATATCCATGATCCACGCGTTTGCCTCCATTTCTCTCCAGGGCAATCAGGTGGTTTCCGGACTGGCCCTGACCATGCTCGGGCTCGGGATCTCCGGCCTGGTAGGAAAACCTTACGTGGGACATCCCTTAACCGTGAAGATGAAAACGGTTGCCATTCCCTTTCTTTCCGATATTCCGGTTGTCGGGAAAATTTTTTTTGATCGGAGTCCGTTTTTCTATATGGCGGTGATTTTGGCGGTTGCAGCATGGTTTGTCCTTGAGTTTACGAGATTTGGGATTCGGATCCGCTCCACCGGGGAAAACCCCAAAGCCACGGAAACCCAAGGGATCAATGTTGATCGGATCCGGTATTTATGTGTCCTTATCGGTGGTGGTTTTGCAGGCATGGCCGGGGCCAATCTTTCCATTTCCTACAGCAAATCCTGGTTTGAGGGAATGACCGCGGGCAGAGGATGGATTGTTATCGCCATTACGATTTTCTCGCTATGGAACCCCATGCGGGCAGTCATCGGCGCCTTTTTATTCGGAGGCATTTTTGTTCTGCAGTACCTGTTACAGCCCCTGGGAATATCGCCCAATTTCCTTGCGATGCTTCCGTACATGGCCACTCTGATTGTACTCATCTTTATCAGTCTGCGTGATAAGAGAAGCGTCAACGCTCCGGAAATGCTGGGGGAGCCGTATACGCGGGGTGGAAGATAGCCCGGATATTTCACGAACCGATCTCACCACATATGCTGCGTTGCGGGCCATTCGCGGTAGAAGAAGACTACAGCTTCATGGCCCGACGCCTTGCCTATGCGGTAACCTCGGCTCGTGAAAGAGCCGGGCATAAAAATTTCAGATGCAAAAGCTATCCTAAAATAATCTTTAATTTCAACATATTGCAAATGTGAGAGATGAGTTTTTTATATGATCAGACAAATATGGAGGGGATGCTATGGAAATGAAAGATAAGATCCAAACACCGGAATATCGGAGCATTACCGTTCGCGTCTCAAACGGAACGACGATTCAGGGAAAGGTGAATATCGCCGGAAGGGAAAGGGCCTCCGATATTTTCACCCAAAGCGGTCCGCCGTTTATCGTTCTGGTGGATGCGATGGTTCGGGAGGGCTACAGCAAAATCCTGTTCTTAAATAAGCGGCATATTATTTGGGCGGAACCCGAAGATTAGGGGATACGCTTTGCCCTTAGCGATTCACTTGACTGCCGTCAGAAACTTCTCCAGTGTCTTCATGTTGTTTACGGTAAAGATTTCAGCCGGATAATCGACGGGCAGGATCTTCTTCACCAAACCGGTCAGCACTCTACCCGGACCGACCTCTGCAAATATTTCAATTTTTTCATCCACCATCTTTTGCATGGAATCGTACCATTTTACCGGGCTGCAGAGCTGCTTTGTCATGATTTCCCTGATTTCATCCGGATTTTCTTCAGTGTCTGCCGTGACGTTCATGACAACGGAGCGCTCGGGGGTCTCGAATGGAATGGTTTCCAGATATTGCCTGAACTCATCCTGAGCCCCGCGCATCAGTTCACTGTGCCATGCTCCGCTGACCTTTAACGGAATTGCCCTGGCGCCCTGTTCTTCCGCCCGGGCAGAGACTTTCGCCACCGGGTCCGGAGACCCGGTGATAACAATCTGGGTTTCGGTGTTGTGGTTTGCCACCGACACGATGCCCTGATGTTGAACGCCGTCCACAATTTCCTGCACCGTATCAATCGGCAGCCCGACAATGGCAGTCATGGCGCCTAAATGTTGGACGGCTTCCCGATGCATCAGCTTCCCCCTTTTGATTACCAGGCGGATGGTGTCTTCCTTTGAGATGGAGCCGCCGGCACACAACGCACTGTATTCGCTGAGGCTGTGTCCTGCGGACATTTCTTCGACAAGGGATTCCTTTTGAAGGATGGAAAGCATCCCTAAATTGACCGCAGTGATTGCCGGCTGCAGGTTGACCGTCTGGGTCAGTTCTTCCATGGGCCCTTTGAAACAAAGTTTCGATAAATTGATCTTGGCAATTTCCGATGCCATGTCAAAGATCTCTCTCACAAGTTCGAACTCCTGATAGATGTCCTGTCCCATACCCAAAGACTGGGATCCCTGGCCAGGGAAAAGAAAGGCAATCCGTTTCACTCTTCATCCTCCTTTATGTTTCTGGAATTCATCATGCGCTTTGTCATATCTGCTTTGAGATGTCCTACTAAAATGTTTTTAGGGATCTGTCAACACGTGAAAGGGCGGGTTGCTCAGTTTCACTGCATACCCATTTGCCGGGTTGTCGAGCCAAAGAATTTGATTCATGACAAATCGCCAAAAATGACGACTAAAACTGATAATATGGGCTTTATTCGACATATATTACGACTAAAACGATTTTTTTGTTCCAGTGCCCCTGGTCCATGGATTTTGACTCTGCGTGGCATTCCTAATGCCTGTACCAGGGTCTTTTACCAAAAGAATACGTTAACGCACGGCCGTCCCTTTATTAGTTCCGCTATCACTCATGGTCCGGAACGGACGCTATCCATATTTGTACTTATCAGTACTCTATGGTAGTTCGATTTTACGCAATAATTGTTAACGTGATGCCAAACATGAATGGGTACATGCAAGAATTGATGAACCGGGAATTAAACATCGTTGTGATGCCCAACGGGTCGTTGCAGTTGGAATGGTCCGATAAAGCTGACCCCATATCGAAAAGCAGCAGGATGCTGCATACAGAGATCTATAAACGGTTCTCAACAGACAGCGATTCATGGCTCCTGTTTTTGGGCTTTTGCGATCACCAGGTTTCACTCTCTCCTTCTCTCGACTACTGGCGTAGTTTTTCCGGGGCGTTTGCCAAAAGATTGACCCAAACCCCTGATTTGGAAATTTTGCGCCATAAAGTAAACCTATCTCTAGAAAAAGACGAAATAAGGATGCATTTAGAGCGTGCTCCCCTGATGATCGGTTCGGAATATTTAAGTGCGGGCCTTCTTGAGGCTGAATGGGCAAGATTAAATCATGCATTTGTCAAGGTGATTAAATTCCATGACGGGACCGTGGAAGATTTTATACGGTCCTATAGCCCAAATGTGCATCTGGTGGGCAGGGTATTTTTCCATCTTGTGGAAAACAGAAGTGACGACTATCCGTTTGCCTTCATGGCAACTTATTCCAGCGGAATAAACAGACAGGGAAGATCCAAACACCTCCCTCTCAAATACGCTATGGATGAATATAAAAATGATAACGAAAAACTGCTGGAACTCCTTGCGACCGTTCATGCGGCGGCAAACAAAAGTCCCCTGATCAGCGGCCTGCTTGAAAGCGGAGAACTGTTTCACCCCCTTGCCTGGAAGACCGGCGAGGCATTTACTTTTCTGAAAGAGGCGTTCATTTACGAAGAATCGGGGATTTTATGCAGGATTCCAAACTGGTGGAAAGGGAATCAATCAGGTGTAAGACTCGATTTCAGCGTCGGTGATTCAAAGCCCGCTTTTATCGGGATGGATGCGGTTCTGAATTTCAATGTCCGATTGTTTCTGGGAGACACGGAGATTTCAGAACGTGAGGCAAGGCGGTTGCTGAATGAATCCGAAGGTCTCGCGTTTTTAAAAAATAAATGGGTTGTCGTAGATCCGGAAAAACTGAAACAGACGCTGGAAGCCTATGAAAAAGCCAAGCAACTGATGGCTGAAGAAGGGTTAAGCTTAAAGGATGCCATGAGGGCCCAGCTTATGCCTGAAAAATTTATGGGTGCCGACAGGGAAACATTGGATTATGGCATTTCCAGCGGAAAATGGCTGAAGTCGGTCATTCAAAAATTACTCAATCCCGAACTGACGACTTCGGTAAAGGCGGATAAGAAATTTAAGGCCAAGCTGAGGGATTATCAACAGAAAGGCTTGAACTGGCTCTACTTCCTGCATTCTTTACAATTCGGAGCCTGTTTGGCCGATGACATGGGACTGGGTAAGACCATACAGGTGCTGGCCCTTTTACATGTCATCCGATCAGATTCTAAAAAATCGAAAAAATCAAATATGGCCAGTCTCTTGGTGGTACCTGCCTCACTTATTTCCAATTGGGAGAATGAAATCAGGCGATTCGCTCCCGCGATCAAGTTTCATATCGCACACCCCAGCGCGGGTTCCGGAAAAAATGGGGAACTTGAAGGCAATAACCGATCACGTGCATTCGATCTTGTGATTACGACCTATACCATGGTCCAAAAATATAAATGGCTTCAGTCCAATACCTGGCATTACATCATCCTGGATGAGGCGCAGGCCATTAAGAACCCGGGTACAAAACAGGCCAGGGCAATAAAAAGGCTTGACGCTTACAACAAGATCATAATGACGGGAACGCCCATAGAGAATCGACTGTCAGACCTTTGGTCGTTGTTCGATTTCCTGAACCCGGGATTGCTTGGAAATACCAAAGAGTTCAAGCAATTTTCAAAAACCCTGAATAATGACCATTCCGGTTATACAAGATTGCGGAAGCTGATCAGTCCTTACATCTTAAGGCGATTAAAATCGGACAAGTCGGTCATATCCGATCTTCCGGAAAAGGTGGAGATGAAAACGTATGCCTCTCTCAGCAAAAAACAGGTCCTCTTGTATGAAAATATGGTTCAGGAGATAAAAAGGCTGGTAGCCGAAACTGAAGGGATTCAGAGAAAGGGGCTCATCCTTTCTTCTCTTGTGAAATTCAAGCAGATCTGCAATCACCCGGATCAATATGTGGGAACCGGGGATTATGAAGAAAAAGAGAGCGGTAAGTTTCTTAGGCTGCGTGAAATCTGTGAAACAATATATGAAAAAAGAGAAAAGGTTCTGGTTTTTACACAGTTTAAGGAGATAACAGGACCGCTTCATGATTTCCTGGAAAGTATCTTTCAGCGGAGCGGTCTGGTTCTGCATGGAAGCGTGCCGGTCAGCCGGCGAAAGAAGATTGTTGCGCAATTTCAAAATGAAAACTATGTTCCTTTTTTGGTGTTGTCCTTGAAGGCAGGCGGCTTCGGACTGAATCTGACGGAAGCCAACCACGTTATTCATTTTGACCGGTGGTGGAATCCTGCCGTGGAAAACCAGGCAACCGACCGGGCTTTCAGAATCGGACAGAAGAAGAATGTCCTTGTGCATAAATTTCTTGTCAAAGGCACCCTGGAAGAGAGGATTGACATGATGCTGGACGAAAAATCCAGGATGTCGCAGGATGTTATCGCCGGCACCGGTGATCGTTGGATCACGGAAATGAAGAATGAAGAATTGCTGGATCTTTTTCGGCTATCATTATAGGGGGCAGATGAGGAGATTATGAGGCATTGGGGATTTCCGCGATACGTTTCGGTCGCAGAAAAGAGAGCAAAAGCATCCAAAAAATTGAAACAGCTAAGAAAGAAGAATCCCGATATCAATCCGATTCTTCTTGAGGGCTCTGCCATCGCTCGGACGTGGTGGGGTAAATCCTGGAACCTCAACCTTGAGCGCTATGCGGATTACAGCAATCGTATCGAACGGGGCCGCAGCTACGTTCGCCACGGCGCGATTCTGGATCTCCGGATAGATTCCGGTAAAGTGGAATCCTTGGTCCAGGGAACAAGATCCCAGCCCTATTCAGTGAACGTAAAAATAAAAGCGCTGAATAAAAAGGTGTGGCTGGACATTAAAGCTGCCTGTGAAGGGAAATTGGATTCCCTGCAGGAACTATTGGCAGGACAATTTCCCAAAGCTTTGGGTGAAATATTCATGGCCCAGGGAAAGGGATTGTTCCCGACGCCAAAGGAGATTGGTTTCAGTTGCAGTTGTCCGGATTGGGCCTATATGTGCAAACATGTGGCGGCCACTCTATATGGTATCGGTGCGAGGCTTGATGAAGACCCGGAACTTTTTTTCAAGCTGAGAAAAGCAAAGATAAAAGACCTGGTGTCCCAAGCTGTTGAAGAAAATGCCCGCAAATTGCTCAAAAGGGCGGAAAAGAAGACAGCCAGGATCATTGAATCGGATCTGGCAAATGTGTTTGGTATAGATTTGGATGAGCCTGCGAAGACCAAAAAGAAAGAGGCAAAGGGTCCATTAAAAAAGGTGAAGAGAAAAAAATATAAGCGTCGTGTACCGGAAAAACACGGAGCCGAATCATCTCACCGAAAAACGCGGAAAATGAAGTCCACAAAAAAACCGTCATCCAAAGCTGTCACCCGTTCTCCATTTGACACGGTTGTGGGAATCATCAGAAGAAGCCGGAAAGGTGTAACCGTCGTCACGATCAGAGAAAAAACAGGGTTTGAAGACAAGCAGATAAGAAATATTATTTACAAAGCCAAGAAACAGGACAGGATCAAAAACGCATCAAGAGGGGTTTATCTATCGGCCTGAGGAATCGAGAGATCGAAAGTCATTCTTAAAGACGGCGATGATCTTTCGGATCGGATCGGTGGAATCATCACCAAAACCAAAAGCGGCTGTTTGCATGGACACCCATCCCAACACGTTCCATAATCTTAAGCTATTAGAGCTAAAACTGTAAATGTGTGGGGCGTCCTGTTCGTCCATGGAAGAATTTTGCGTTCGTTTCGAGGGCCAAAACCTATTTTCGGTATTCTCAACAACTTCTCTAAGTCGCTATTTCAATGATACTATTCTCTTATGTGGCCACTTTAATTATGTATTGAGATTTAATTCCTC